>NZ_JAAHGU010000218.1:0-8035 GCF_010692685.1 Okeania sp. SIO2F5
ATTCATACAATGTTCCATACTCAACGTGATGATTCAAAATGGTAAACCCCAGAGCTACAAAGTAGAAATCTAGTTAACTTCCAACTAAGGGAGTTTTTGGCGATCGCTACTTTCATGCAACAAAGCCGCTATAAACTGTAAATTATCAATACCATTACAGACATCCTTAAAACTTTAAGGTTTAGCGATCGCCTAATTTATGAAAAATACAGCTCATACAGTTACTTTTATATTACATTGCAAATATCTATGTAACATGTAAAGATGCCAGCGCTCATTGCTATATCAAAAATACTTTTGAGTAGTTCCTCCCTTGGAAAATCTCTCTTTTTTTTTGAATAAAGGGACTCTTACAATTGTTGTATACTTTTTCTAGTCATTATTCACATCAATCTATGAAATCAGAAAACTCCAGTCCAAAAATTGACTATGATGTAGCAATCGTTGGTGCGGGACCAGTGGGATTAGCAACTGCCCTCGGTCTACGCCAACGTGGGATCGAAAATATTATTGTCCTCGACCAAACCCGAGCTTTCCGTAAAGTCGGTCAGGGTGTCGATCTTTTACCAAATGGCTTAAAAGCAGTTAAATATATTGATAGCCAAGCTTACGAAAATATTAAAGAAACTGGTCAGAAATTCAGCAACCCGCCAGAACCTAACCCGGAAAGTGAATCAAAAAAAAATCAGCCTTCGCCAGAATGGACAACTCGAAATATCAACGGGCAAAAAATCCATTCATTTGTCCTGAAATATGATGAATGGTTTGATAAATATGGGGAAGGTCGAGTATCAATTTCTTGGTACGATTTACAGACTCAATTGAGAATGCTATTACCAAGCGATCGCCTCAAAATTAATCACCGTTGTGTTAATGTAGTTCCCGAACCAGAATTGAAATGTGTTCGAGCTGATTTTATTTCTAATCAGGAGGTAGAACCTAACCCCTATTCCCACTGGGAAAATAAACAGCAAGATGATAAAACTAGCACTCTAAATTCCTCTCCATTATCACAATCGGAAATGATCTCAATCCGCGCTAAACTATTGATTGCAGCAGATGGAATTAACTCTACAGTGCGTCAGGTAATCTACAAAGACAGTCCATATAGTGCATATAGAAAACCAGAATATTCAGGTATTGCTGCTATTGGCAGTGGGGGAGCGAATGATATTTCAGAAACACTGTCACAGGAAATTCAGGAGCAGTTTCTTCAGAATTCGCGAATAGTAAGCATAGTGAATGACCAAATATCCAAAGATTCTACAATAGACGAAACTACCAGAATGATCTTATTTTCCCGTCAACCAGGTCAATTTGGATATCTAATCCACGCAGCTTTACCTTTAGAATTATTAGCAGGAAAGTCAGGAAAAGAATTAATTAATATTGCCCTAGAAGAGTTGAAAAAAGCTAACTTTCCAGAAATGATTCAGCAGTTGGTAGCTTTATCCTCCCCAGAGCAGATTCTGTCACGTCCGTATTATCTTCACCGTGCCACTGTTTCTGGGTCAGAGCAGCCAAAGTGGAATATAGGGAGGGTTGTACTGGCGGGGGATGCTGCCCATGGAATGCCACCATTTATGGCTCAAGGTGCTAACCAAGGACTGGAAGATGCTGCAGTCATGGCAACATTGGTGGCTGAAATTGGTAAGCAAAATCAGTGGGATGATATAGCTGCTATAGAAGCTGCGTTTAGTAAGTATGAACGTTTGCGTCGTCCACTGATGGAATTGGTTCAACAAGCAACACTAACCAGACTACCCCTTACTTCAGAAGAGTATGGGCAGGAATACGCTCAACAAATTTATGCTCGTAATATTGACGAAATTATGCAAACATTGTTGTAAAGGTGGTAGCAAGTTAGGTAATCCTGTATAGTAATGGTCAAGTTATATCATGTCCTGGTTAAATACTTATAAATATATCTCTCCGAATGGGATATTCCTTCAAGATAGCTTCAGTCGAACATTTTTATTATAATTAATCATCCGGACATGATATTACATTTCATTAACGCATTCTACAAAAGCTATCCAAGTTTTTGATGATATTAATTTAACTGTCGATTAAAAATTCAGATAATTGTTATAATAGCAAATTGATTTATTACCGGGACTTTAACAAATATGATCAGAGGCGATTATGTCTGTAGAATTACAAATAGGAGTTTTTACTCAGTTCCATGGGGAATTTTCAGTGTCTGTGATTTTATTGCGGATGTCGCAATAGGAGTTTTTACTCAGTTCCATGGGGAATTTTCAGTGTCTGTGGTTTTGTTGCGGATGTCGCAATAGGAATTTTTGCTCAGTTTCATCGACTCAACTATGTAGCAATACTATTAAGATAAGAAACGGTATAACTTTATTTTTCTTGCTACTTCCTTCCCCAACTTATGATCAATATAAACAAAGCAACTTCAAACAACCTCAAATATGTCAACCCCCTAATAGGTACGGGAGGTAATGGTCACACCCACCCAGGGGCAAGCGTTCCCAATGGTTTTGTTGTACTTGGTCCCGATACCAGAGTAGAAGGGTGGGATGCCAGTTCCGGATATTATGATAGCGATCGCAGCATTCTCGGTTTTTCCCACACTCACCTCAGCGGTACGGGTATTGCAGACTATGGGGATATTCTGATTTTGCCAAAAATTGGTACTATGATACTCGAACCGGGAACTCTGGAAAACCCAGAATCAGGTTATCGGGAACGCTTTGATAAAAATTCGGAAACAGCTTCTCCTGCTTACTACAAAGTCACATTAAACTCAGGAATACAAGTCGAACTCACAGCTAAACAACGGAGTGGTTTTCACTACTACACTTTTCCCGAAAATGCTAAAGTTAACCTGCTCATAGACTTAGTTCATCGCCGAGATGAAAACACTCTTTCTGCTAGTCTCAAAGTATTAGACCCATACACCATTGTTGGCAGTCGCATCAGTCAAAGTTGGTCGCCAGAACAAAGAATTTATTTTTATATCAAAATAGATAAACCACTGCAAAAAATATATATCTCCACCGATGGTAAAAATCTCAATCAACTCAACAGTGCCAATAACAAATATATTCAATCATATTTGGAATTAGGACAAATTTCTAATCTCAAAGTACGAATTGGTATTTCCGCAGTAGATATTAATGGAGCGCAAAGAAACCTCGCCAAAGAAATTCCCACCTGGCAATTTTACGAAACAGTTGACTCCAGCAAAGAACTCTGGCGCGAGAAACTGGCAAAAATTGATATTGAAACTGAAAACGAAACAGATAAAATCATTTTCTACACTGCACTCTACCATACCTATAAAGCTCCACATATATATATGGATATAGACAAACGGTTTCGGGGAGCAGATGGACGCATCCATACCGCAGGAGGTTTTACCAACTACACTCTATTTTCATTATGGGATACATTTCGCGCTCTCCATCCATTGATGACTTTGCTGGAACCCTCAGAAACTAATGAATATATCAAATCTATGTTGATACATTACGACCAAGTGGGTTCCCTACCAAAGTGGAAACTAGGAGAAAAAGATGTCAAAACAATGGTTGGTCGTCATGCTATTAGTGTTATTGTCGATGCTTTTACCAAAGGTTTGCGGAATTATGACAATTGGTGGGCATTGGGAGCAATGATCGACACCATGAATAGACAAGAACCAGAATTAAATGTTTATCGGAATTATGGCTTTGTACCTTCAGATGTTGATGTTAACTGGTCAGTGTCACGGACTTTAGAATTTGTCTATAATGACTGGGCGATCGCTCAGGTTGCCAGAATTTTCGGAAATATTAGTCTGGCAGAAAGTTATGAAAAACGCTCCCTCGCATACCGCCAAGTATTCGACCCCAGTCAAAAATTAATGCGTCCCAAACGTAGGGATGGTAGTTGGGATAATTTCGATCCGTTTGCAGCAGCATGGGAGTCTCCATTTATTGAGGGTAACTCCTGGCAATATACCTGGTTTGTGCCTCACAATATTCCCGACTTAATTCAACTCATGGGTGGGAAGTCAGCATTTTTAGCACAACTGGAAAAATTATTTTCCCTGGATAGTAGTCAAGGAAATGAACTACCCGATATTACAGGATTAATTGGACAATATGCTCACGGGAATGAACCCAGTCATCACATCTGCTATCTTTTCAATTTTGTTGATCGCAACGATCTGACTCGTGCTTATGTCAAACAAATACTCACTACAATGTACAAAGCTACACCAGATGGCATCATAGGCAATGAAGACTGCGGACAAATGTCAGCTTGGTATATTCTCAGTGCCTTGGGTTTATATCAGGTGACTCCTGGTACGCCAATGTTTGATTTGGGATATCTACATTTTTCTCAAGCAACTATACATTTGGATAATGGCAAAGATTTTGTTATTCAAAAAGGTAATCATCCAGAACCATATTTACTCGATAGTCAACCAGTGTCAGGGTGGCAAATTTTATATCAAGATATTATGAATGGTAGTGTGTTGAGTATTTCTTCGCCAACACCAATAAATTCACCAACGCCAACAAATGTAATGCAATGGTACAACCAACCCCCTGTCTGGAGCAACCAAGATGGAGTAATTCAAGTTACAACAGGTGCAAAGACAGATTTTTGGCGAGTGACTCACTATGGTTTTATTCGCGATAACGGTCATTTTTATTATCAGAATATTACAGGTGACTTTACCGCTCAAGTCAAAATTACTGGTGAATATCAAGCATTATACGACCAAGCAGGTTTAATGGTGCGTTTGGATGAAAAAACTTGGATAAAATGTGGCATTGAATTTGTCAATGGCGTGCAACAGGTAAGTGCTGTAGTGACTAGAGAATATTCTGACTGGTCAGTTTTGTCATTGCCGGAAAACCCGGAAAGTATTTGGTTGCGGTTAAAGCGGAGTGGGGAAACGGTGCAAGTAGAATATTCTCTGGATGGAGATAGTTATAGTTTGTTAAGACTGGGTTATTTGACTACGGCAAATGACCTGCAAGTCGGTTTAATGTGTGCTTCTCCTGATGGGGATGGTTTTTCTGTTGTGTTTGAAGAATTTAGGCTGTTTGATTAGAGGAAATGAGGATAAAAAAAACACAAATTAGTGCCACCTACTATTAAATGGTTATATTACATGAGACGACTGGCCACTAATTCTCCTTCTCTAGATAATTTTTATTTGCAACACAACAAAAAAGTTGTGTTATTATTACTACACAACAAAAAAGTTGTGTTATGATACCATTATTCAATAAAGACGGAAATTTGCCTCCAGGGGTACATTGGGCTACTTGGCCTGAATTTGTGGAGCGATTTGGAATTACGCCACATCGCCAGAAACTAATTAAAGGACTCAAGTCAGCTATTGAAGTTCTATCAAAAGCTGGATGTCAAACTATTTATATTGATGGCAGCTTTGTTACAACAAAAGAAGTTCCAGGAGATTTCGATGCTTGTTGGGATACTACTGGAGTAGATATTGATTTCTTATATAAATCTGACCCAATTTTACTGACATTTGATAACAGACGAGAAGCACAGAAAACTAAGTATCTGGGGGAATTATTTCCAGCATCTTGGATAGCAGACGAGGTAAATACTTTTCTAGAATTTTTTCAGATTGATAAGGATGGTAACCAGAAAGGCATTATTGCAATAGATTTGAGTAGGTGGCAACCATGATTAAAAATGAAAAACAATATCGTGTTACTCAATCTCAAGCTAAAAAGTTTGAAGAAGCATTGGTACAATTAGAGCAAAATTTGGATAGTAATCAAGAAATTCATCCACTTCTTTTAAAAGCTCAAAAAGAAGCTTTAGAAAGTCAGCTTAACGACCTTCGTGAAGAGTTATTAGAATATGAAGCTTTAAAATCTGGTCAACAAGAAATTCTTGAATTACATTCATTAGATGAATTGCCTACTGCTCTAATCAAAGCTCGTATTGCTTCTGGTTTAACTCAGAAAGAATTAGCTGAAAGACTCGATCTTAAAGAACAACAAATCCAAAGATATGAAGCAACAGAATATGCTTCTGCTAGCTTAACAAGAATACGAGAGATAATCCAAATACTCGGCGTTCAGGTAACAGAAGATGTTTTTTTACCTAGTTCTGAAGTTTCACTAAAAGCCCTGTTTAGTCGTTTAAAGCAAGTAGGAATTGAACGCAACTTTGTCATCAGAAAACTTATTTCTCAACCTATAGTTGAAAAGATAGAAGCAGATAATTTATCTGACCAAGAAACAAGTGTTTTAGCTTTAAAAATCGCAGCAGTTTTGGAGAGAATATTCAGATTAAGACCTGCTGAAATATTCAGTTCTGATTCACTTCAACTAGATACAGCAGCAATAGGATCAGCACGTTTTAAATTGCCTAAAGGAGCTAATGAAAAACGTTTCAATGCCTATACTGTTTATGCTCATTATTTAGCACTTTTGGTATTTGATTGTACATCAGATTTACCAAAAAAGCCAGTTCCTACTAATCCCAATCAAGTTAGAGAAGCAATTATTTCTACTTATGGCAGTTTAGATTTTCAACACACTCTTCAGTACATTTGGAGTTTGGGAATACCAGTTTTACCATTAAAAGATTCTGGTTCATTTCATGGTGCTTTTTGGCGCATTCAGGGTCGTAATATTATCGTACTTAAACAGCAAAATAACTATACTTCTCGTTGGCTTTTCGATTTGCTCCATGAACTTTGGCATACAGCTCAAGAACAAGAATTAGATGAGCGGACGATTATTGAGGAGAGTGAAACAGCAGAAGAGAGAAGGAATTCTAAAGAAGAAAAAACAGCTAGTAGATTTGCCGGGCATATTATTCTTGATGGCCGTGCGGAAGAGTTAGTCGATTTATGTGTCAATAATGCTCGGGGAAGTATTGAGAGATTAAAGCAAGTTGTTCCTCAAGTTGCAACTATAGAAAAAGTTTCAGTAGCTTCACTAGCAAATTACATAGCATTTCGCCTTTCTTTGCAGGGAGAAAATTGGTGGGGAACTGCTATGAATTTGCAAAAAGAAGATACAGATTCTTCTGATCCTTGGGAAATTGCGCGAGATATTCTGCTCGAACAAATTAACTTTGGAAAACTAAATCAAATAGATAGAAATCTCTTAATGCAGGCTCTATCTGATGTTTAAAAACAGCAAAAAAACTATGTAAAAAGAGGATTGAAAAACTATGGTAGACGAATGGGATGCACAAGAGGATTTAAAACCCCTAGAAATTAAGTGTACTAGCACAGATTGTCAAAACAATTTGCATTGCTTTTTGCAAGATAAAAGAAAGAAAAATGTTAATCAGCCATTTGGTTCATGTCGTGAGTGTGGTGCTGACCTGGTTGATTGGGAAAGAGTTCACAAACGTGATTTGAGTGATGTTCAAAATACTTTTCAAGCTCTCAAGTACGAAAAAATACGCCATCATTATTGGCACCTTGAAATTGACCAGAAAGCTATTAATCATGCTCGTAGAAAAGGAAAAATTAAACTCCGTGAAGCTGTTGTTCAGCGAATTAGTAAATCTGTTGGTTCTGCAAAGAATTATAATGAAGGTAGACAAACACCAAAAGAAAACTCAGGAAACTCTATATATTATGCTCAACACGCTACAGCTTGTTGTTGTCGGAAATGTATTGAGTATTGGCATGAAATTCCTCAAGGTCGGGATTTGAGTGTAACAGAAATTGAATATTTAACAAATTTGGTCATGCTTTACATTGAAGAAAGATTGCCAAAACTGACAGAAAATGGAGAAAAAGTTCCACCAATTAAAAATAAAAATCCTAGAAGTTCATCTAACAACTAAGGAAGAACAAAAGTTGTAATGTCTATTAATACAGACACTTTATCAAGTCGCTATCGGGCTGCATCTGTCAATCTAGCTGAAAAGAAGTTATTGATAACTATAGCAATGAGCGCTGGCATCTTTACATATTACATAAATATTGATAATGTAACATAAAAGTAACTGTATGAGCTGTATTTTTCATAAATTAGGCGATCGCTAAAGGTTAAAGTTTTAAGGATGC
>NZ_JAAHGU010000219.1:0-7652 GCF_010692685.1 Okeania sp. SIO2F5
ATTCATACAATGTTCCATACTCAACGTGATGATTCAAAATGGTAAACCCCAGAGCTACAAAGTAGAAATCTAGTTAACTTCCAACTAAGGGAGTTTTTGGCGATCGCTACTTTCATGCAACAAAGCCCTTTTTTTCAGAAAATTTCTTCCCTGTTGCTTTTCTTGATGCCTGTTCCTTTGCGTCTGTCGAACCCCGTGGGGTCGCACCACTGTTGCCTATTTCTGCAAAAAGTCTATTCTTTTTCGGAGATGTCTAATAAACACAAAGCAGGGAGATATAAAAAAAACAAAGATATATTTCTCACACTGTGCGTATTGAAATACATCTTTAAGTTTAAATCTCCTAAAATTATTTGTGGGGTATTATAACTGGTCCTGTCTTCTGACTCTCTTGTATAATTTTTGTAGAGTAAAGAATGGGTTAAAACATAGACTAACGATCGCTTTTAGACAGGGAAATGTTTTTCCCACTTTTGCCTTCTGGAGTCGTTCTCTAAATATAGAACAGATTGCTAGTAAATGAGGTACAGTCCTTAACTTGATACATTCTCACCATTAAGAAAAACTGGTTGAAAAATCTTTGTTGCCGTACCTCATCAACTTGAAATACTGTGTATTATCGTCGCTACGTTTCCGTTGTGTTTTGAGCGTTAGGTCTTAAGTATTAGGACATTGCTGAATTAAGGTATGAAAGTAGGTTTATAGGGAATAGGGAATAGGGAACACCGGATCTGGGAATTAATATTAACAAGTAGTTCAAACCATCCAAAATAAAAAATCCCAAATACAAAATTCTCAAATCATTCCCAGAATCAGCAACGCCAGTATTAGGAAGAAAATTTTTCAGCACTATTCGGAGCAGTTGGGTTTTCAAACCCCACAGCTACCTGTAGAGTCTACAAACTTGTTAAGGTTGATACACTCAATAAGATTGAACCATTAACCATTAACCTAAAACCTATAACATTCTTCAATTAGGAGATGATATTACTTCCTGACATTTATCTTCCCAAGAACCTTCTAAACGCGGACCTTGAATTTGTACAACAGCAGAAGCTAGATAATTTCCCCAACGTGCAGCTTGAATAGGTGTGTAACCATGGGTAAGGCCAAATAACACACCTCCTGCAAAAGCGTCCCCCGCACCAACAGTATCGATCGCTTTCACAGGAAACCCTGGTACAGGAGTAATTTTTTGATCTTTGACAACTAAACAACCTTCCTTACCATTAGTAATAAAAGCTGTTTCTACCAACTCCCCAATTTTAATAGCACATTCTTCTAAAGACTCAATTCCACAGAAACTACGAGCTTCATCAGCATTGCAAAATAATACATCACAATAATTTGACGCTACTTCGCGGAAGTCATCAGCAAACATATCTACTAAAAACTGGTCAGAGAAAGTAAAACACACTTTAACTTCTTGACGTTTAGAATCTTCCATTGCTTGAATACAAGCTTGCTTTGTATCCGGTCCAGTCCACAAATAACCTTCTATATAACTGTATTTACAACGCTTAATTTGTTCTGCATCAATATCATTAGCACTGAGACTCACAGATACTCCCAGATTAGTACACATGGTACGTTCGGCATCAGGAGTTGTCAGTACCACACAAGTACCAGTAGGTCCATTTTCTGTAGATGTAGGAACTACATTAAATTCAATTTTGGAGTCGAGCATATCTTGACGGTACAACTCACCATTAGGATCGTTGGCGACTTTGGCCACAAAAATACCCGTTCCTCCACTCTGAGCGATCGCTATCATGGTATTTGCTGCTGACCCTCCAGAACGCATTTGTAAGGGTATGTGTTCTAGGTCGTGCAATATTCCTCCTTGTGTTGGAGCATCCATCAGAGTCATCCCGCTTTTTTGGAGGGAATGTTTAGCGATTAAGTCTTCTTCTACAAATGCGAGGATGTCTACTAAGGCGTTACCTACGCCAAATACGTCTAATTTTTGGGTGTTTGCTGCTGTCATCTATTTTTCTATTTTTTGGCCACTTAGGCATAATATCATGTCTGGATAAAATGTATAATTTTGATTATGATGTCTAGTTGAATTTTTATAAATTAAGTTAGTGGGGTAGTAGGGAGAATAAGGAGATTTGTCTTGTTATTGAGATAATAGGTTTTTTGATCACTAATTATCCTGATTTAATATAAGTACCATTAGGACAAAATACTTTAGTTCAAAGGGAACAGGAAGTAAAATGTCCTAACCTGCACTCATGTACCATAAATTATGAAATAGAAGAAGAGAAGATTTACTTAGTTTAGTCTCAAACTGGCCTTATACCTGGAATTATCATTTTCTTTGTGGGTTTAATACCCCACCGTCAACGGGGGTGTTCAAAATTACTTGGGGGAGCGAATACCCATGTAATTTTCCTCCTGTCTCCTGTCTCCTGTCTCCTGTCTCCTGTCTCCTTCTTCAAGTTTTATTAACTACACTTGATTTAAGATTGTTGAATGACCCAGAGTAGTTAACATTGAAACCATCAGGTAAAATCGCATCAGCTAACTTAGCACGACTTAAATTAACCTCACTTAAATTAGTATCAAGTAAATTTACCCAACTTAAATCAGCACCATTAAAATTAGCTTTAGTCAAATTAGCAGCAGACAAATTAGAACTGTTGAGATCGACTTTACTGAAATTAGCCTTAGTCAGATTTGCACTACTCAAGTCTGTAACAATTAAATATGAACCAGTTAAATCAGCTTTACTCAAATCTGCCCCTACTAAATTAGCACCAATCAAACTTACATATTTCATATTTGCATAAATCAGACAAGCATAGCTAAGACTAGCACTAAAAAGAAAAGCACCATCTAGATTCGCTTGAGAAAGGTTAGCGCAAAACAAAAAAGCACGATTTGCATCAATTTTTGAGAGATTAGCACAACTTAAGTTCGCATTACTCAGATTAGCTTCACATAATTTAGCACTTGTTAAGTTAGCTTCACTTAAATTTGCCCCTACTAAATTTGTACCACTCAAATTAGCATTACTAAGATTGACTCCACTAAGGTTAGCATTTGTCAAATCAGCATCACTAAAATCAGAATTACTAAAATCAGCACCACTCAGATTAATACCACTAAGGTCAACTTCCGGCAGCTTTATTGCTATAAAGTTTCTATTACCATTAGTATAATCTTCTCGTATTTTCTTGGTATCTCTTATGGGCATCTACGCTAAATAGTTTAGGTTTGTTCTCAGTACTATTATCTCAAAATACTAATCAATTATAATAAAGCTTAATTTTTTATTAAGTAAAGAAAAGCGATCGCTATATACTCAAGAAGAAAAATGATAGATCGTCAACTAAAAATTGTTTCTCTAATTCCTAGTGCTACAGAAATTGTTGTAATATTGGGATTAACGGATGCTATGGTGGGTAGAAGTCACGAATGTGACTATCCTCCAGAAATTCAAAACTTGCCTGTTTGTACTCAGCCTAAATTTAATCCTGAGGGAAGTAGTCGTGAAATTCATAATCGAGCTACGGAGTTATTACAATCAGCTTTGAGTGTCTACCGTGTAGAAACAGAAACCCTAGAAAAATTAGAACCTACTCATATTATTACTCAAGCTCAATGTGATGTTTGTGCTGCTAGTTTGGCAGAAGTAGAAGCTGTAGTAGCAAATTTAACTAAAAGTCATCCTCAAATTATTTCATTACAGCCTAATTTATTGGCAGAAGTTTGGGCAGATATGGAACAAGTAGCAATGAGTTTAGGAGTGGATGGAAATGAAGTAATTTTTAAGTTAAAATCTAGGGTTAAAGCTTGTTCGGAAAAAACTCAAAATTTACCAGTTAATGATATTCCGAAAGTAGCTTGTATTGAGTGGAGCAATCCGCTAATGGCAGCAGGAAATTGGATACCAGAATTAGTTAAGTTAGCTGGGGGAAATTCATTATTTGGAGTAGTGGGAAAACATTCTCCATGGTTAAAATGGGAAGAGTTATTAATTGCTAATCCAGATATTATAATTTTCATGCCTTGTGGTTTTGATTTAGAACGTACTCGCCAAGATACTATGGAGTTAATTAATCGTCCAGAATGGCAAGATTTACCTGTAGTTAAATCGGGGAAAGTTTACATTACAGATGGTAATTCTTATTTTAATCGTCCAGGGCCGAGATTAGTCGATTCTTTAGAAATTTTAGCGGAAATTTTACATCCTGAATTATTTAATTTTGGTTATGGAGGAATAGGTTGGGTGAAGTTATCTTAAGTATAAGATCAAATTCGCTATTCTTAAATCAGGAGGAAAATACAGTTATAAATATTTGTTAATGGTAAAGATGGAGTAGATAAATAACGAATAAGATATGTTTACCTCATACAAATAATTGCTAAAAATATTACTTAACCTGACTTATTATTTGATAATTGAAGTGTTCAATAAGTAGAACATTTTTTTAGGAGATTGGTATAACTTTATTGAGTACGCTTTACATTCTTTTTGCGTAGCATTTCCGCACCGAAAGGATGCCTTAGAATTACACACTTACTTTTCATTTGTGCAAAGGAGTTGCCTGAGAACTTGAAGTTAAGCAGAACAGAAAACTTGCCAAAAACAAAGAGATACAGCAGATTTAGTGCTATATGAAGTACAAATATTTAAGAAGACCTCGCCCGATCGGACGGGGTTTAAATAAAGTCTTTGTAGTGCGGGCATCTTGCCTGCCACAGATGTAGCTCACTTATATGAAACAAGCTGTAAATTAAATTAAATCTCAAATAATATATTTTTATAGTTAAGTTAATTCGGTATAACCAAATGTCAAACTACTAGATAAGTATTCGAGTATTAGGTGAGAGAAGTTGTTTAATTATTACTCCTTGTTCCCTATTTCCATCTCAATATCCTTCGTTCTATTTGATCTAACTATTTAACATCTAGCAATTTTCATAAGGAGTAAGATACAAAATTATAGATTTTACCGAACAGTTCATTTTTCAATAAGCAATAGGGAGTCAAAATACAACTTTAATTTATGCTTCTAGAGAAACCCTATATTCTTGACTTAGGATAATTAGTTTTAAGCTTTAATTCTATAGTATTCAGATGGTGTGCCATGTACAAACAACAAGTACAAAAAAGAAGTAAACCTCAAACAATTTCAGACATTGAATTAATCAATATCTGGTTACAACAAATTCCTCCTATAAATAAATCATTTCATTTATATATAGCTCAAATGTTCCTGAAATTTGTCAAAAAGCCACTAAAAAAAGTAACTCAAGTAGATGTTATAGCCTTTGCAAATATTCAGGGTATTCGCTCTAATAATCGAGAATTAGATCGAAATAAACGATTAGAAACTATTAATTCTTTGCTAAAATTTGGTCAGCAAACTGGTATACTCCCTAATACTCAAAAAAATATCTGGTCTCCTACTATTAAAAACTTCAACAAATCAGCCCCCTCTAAAAACAAAACAGAAAATAATTCTACTACTCGGAAAATACAGAAACAGCCCTTAAATTGGTTTAAACTGTTGAACATCCAGCTAGCTTCTACCTTATTAATTATTTTCGTGTTACTTATGGCCATCTTAAAAATATTTCAAGAAGTGGGTGGGGGCGCAAATGCTGTAGATGAAAATTGGCCAGAAACAGTAGTGATTATGCCTGAGATTGAGCCAACTGAGAATTGGGCCTATCCAATAAATGTACCCAGAATACGAGCTTTTCTCGATACAATCGCTGTAACAGAAGGCACCACAGGTCCTCAAGGTTATTATCGTCAATACACAAACGACCATTTCTCTGGCTTTGAAGACCACCCTAGAGAGATGAAATGTGGCATTGATAGGAATAACGAAAAACTTTGTTCTGATGCAGCAGGTAGATATCAGTTTCTGAGTACATCTTGGGACCTCTATGCTCCTATGGTAGGTGCTAAGAACTTTGGCCCTACTTATCAAGACCGTGTAGCTATAGAATTGATTCGAGAAAAAGATGCTCTAGAGGACATTGAACAAGGGAGAATTGAAGAAGCTTTTAGAAAGTTATATATGGTTTGGCCTTCATTTGGAGAAACACCTACAGAAGTTGAGCGACTCATGCCTAAACTTATAGGAACTTACAATAATAACTTGGCTCGGTATCAACCCTCTGAGATATCTTCAGAACAAGAATCTCAAATGTAGTTTGAAGGAAATGGGGAGATGGGGAGATAGGGGGATGGGGAGATGGGGAGATGGATTTGATATAAAATATGACTTCTAACTTCTAACTTTTAACTTTACTGGGGAGATGAATTTGATATAGAATATGACTTCTAACTTCTAACTTCTTAACTTTTGACTTTTGACTTCTAACTTTTGACTTTAGTATGGTACTATGTCCTGTTTGTGGCACAGAATACATTGACACATTCCCAGAATTTTGTTCTGTTTGTAGTTGGGATTTAACATCAGACACTACCTTCTTTGCTACAGCAGAAATATACCAGCGAAAAGAAGAAGCAAAATTGAACTGGGCTAGACAAATGTGGCAAATTGTACAAGACCAGAAAAATCAAAATAGTGAGAATAACACCATAAGTTTACCTTTTGGACAGGTAGATCAGGTAAATCACAATCAAAATTTCAATGGGGACCTTAAAAGACAACTAGATAAACTACAAGCTCAGTTAAATCAGGCAGCAATGGAACGCTTTCAGCTTCATTCTCAGCTAGAGTGGGTACTTTATCGCCTCGAACAGCTTAACCCAGAAATATTGACAGATACTCTGTATCGTATTGAAGAACACCTAAATGCCATGGCAACTCCAGAAGCAGCAATGTCAGAAGTAGGGATAGACTATAACCCACTGATAAATCTTTTAGCTGCAGGAAAATGGCGAAAAGCAGACGAACTTACTTGGGAGTTGCTACTGCGAGTCACCCTCCGGGAAGATGAAGGTTGGCTACAGTTAGTAGATATTGAAAATTTTCCCTGCACAGACCTTCTTACTATTGACTGGCTTTGGGAGTATTACAGTAACGGGTTGTTTGGCTTAAACGTACAACAACGTATATGGGAAAGTGTAAGTGGAGAATATGGAGATTTTTGCGACCGCGTTGGATGGCGAAATGGAGAAAGTTGGAAATATTATGATGAACTTAGCTTTAACCTGCAAGCTCTAGAAGGTCACTTACCTGTAATTATATGGCGACGACGTGCTTGTTATGGAGTTGGTAAAATGATAGCTCCTGAAACATTTTTGGCTTTTATATGTCGACTAACAATTTGTAATAGTAGTAGATAGGGTAGTCCTGCATGGTAATGGTAAGGATATATATTTTTTAATTTTTCCCACACTCCCCATCCCCCCATATCCCCAAATTCCCCTCCACCGGAGGGGTTAGGGGTGGGTCCCCATCTCCCCACACTTCTTTTTCCATTACTATGCACCACCACCGTAGTGGACTGACACAGCTAAAATGGTGCATTAGAATCGTCAGCAAAAAGTGACTATTGCTAAGACAAGCGCTCGCTCTTCAACAGACAGTAAAAAACAGGCGCTCGCTCTTCAACAGACAGCCCAAAACAGCCTATTTATGAACTTTTGGAAGTTTCAAATACAGGATAAAGATGTTGGAGTTTGACTCTGGCATCGTCCGTCGAGAAATGCCAAATCA
>NZ_JAAHGU010000022.1:0-4971 GCF_010692685.1 Okeania sp. SIO2F5
CACCTCTTGTAATTTGTAAATATGCCAGCGCACATTGCCATCTAACATAGCTCAGTAATGACGTAGCGCGTGTATTTTCTCCCTCTACACCAGTCATGTAAGTCTTGCTCACAATCTGATCTCCTGCCGGAATAAATTTGCTATAAACTGGATTACCATTCCTCACCCAAAAGTAACATTACTATGGTCACCTACAACAAGCCTAAAATACCCGCTGGAAAATTGTCTACAGTAGCTCCTGTGCCAGATTTGATTTTTTTTCCGACAAAGGTTTCTAGTTGATTCAATTCTCCTACCTCTGGGATAGTTTCTGCCTCATAGGCATCTGGTAGAAGTGTTCCCACAAGTTTAACCCCATCCATAATCGTTGTGCGTGAAACTCCTGTAATTCTCTCTATGGCACGAAAACCCATGCCATTAACATACACTTTCCAGCAGTTGCGCTTGAGATCATTACTGTATCCTCTATGTTGATATTCTGTGAGCAACTGACGGCCACACTTGACACAGATATAATTTTGCTTACCTTTTCACGTGACCATTTTTATGGATGTGGTGACTGTGGCATTCTGGACATTCCATTACATTTTTCCTTGAACTTTACACGCTGATCATTCTCTGAATTATCTTTTTTTCTGACAACGCCGCATTTCAGCATTGGTAATTGGTAAGATGATTTTCTGGTAAGGGTCATTTCAGTATTGGCCCGAAATATAGTGTATGTAAGTCTTGGAGCTGCTTTTATCGGAGAAAAGTGTATTGAAAAATACATTTTTTTGATAACTGTAGACAAGATTTTTGCCCCCCACACTCCCCATACTCCACACAAAGAACATTCCATGATAATTGAGAGTATTTAGAGACAATACTTATCCGATCGTTTCCCAACTTTTTTGTTTATTGTAACTAATTAAACAGACATGATATAAAACTGCTGCTAAAAGTTTGACTTGCGATCGCAGACTATTCTTAATAAACCCCAAAGTTATCAATTTTATTGATAACTTAAAAAAATATTGAGAAGATATCTCAATTAGTAGCTCCGGTTCTAAACTAAGTTTAAGTAGGGTTTGTTGAAAAAGTCTTATGGGTAAGGGTAGGAGACAGGAAAAATGGAAATTATAGAGGAAGTAGGAGGAAGAATAATCCCTTGATTATTCTGCGCAACTATGCGCCTAAAATGCTAATTTTTTGAACCATTACGACCATTAAGCTTGCACTTTTTTTAACTAAAAAAATGCGCTCAACCTTTATACGTCAATGCTTTTAGATTTAATCAGCAAACCCTAAGTAGAAAATTTCAACAAAATAATGATTTATTTAAGTCGAAGTAGCTTGGAAAAACTTGCTATTAGCAAATCCCGCTTAATAACTTTTTTTATTAATAATTTATCCCTAAGTTTGAGAAAGCTAACTTTGTAGCGCTCGCCGTTAAGGTTTGGAGAAGGTCATTAGAGTTGATTTACCAATGTTGCAAACAAAAGGAAATTGAGATAATGCCTAAAACAATATTCAATTTAGCAAGAATACAAGTATCTGATTATAACCCAGTTCAACTACTCTTTGAACTACAGGAGAAGTTAGAAGGTTTTAACAGAGATGATTTTGCTGAGTTGATGGGAGTGCAACCCCAAACTGTTCGCCAATGGTGTAGTAAACATGGTAATCCCAATCTTCAAGCTAGACAATTAGCTGGTGAAATTAAGGTCAGACTACAACGTGATCGGATATTGTAGGAAATTGTAGATTGAATCTACTGACATTTTATCTTAATTAGTTCACTATCTAAATATAAGCAATTAATACTTTATCAACAAAGGAAAAATCATGGTTGACTATAACATTACACAAGAATGGACTCCAGGAAAAATGGTTGAACTCAGCACCGAGCTGGAAAAACCCAGTCCATTTTATTTCGGATACGATATTAAAGAACATTTTCTCAAAGAATTGTCAAAACACGAGATAGACAAAATCTTTTTCTTTTGTGAGCAAAATATGTTTGGACTTTACGGAGAGGAACTGTTCCACGAACTGAATTCGGAATACAGATGTCTTCTAGAAATGGTTCCCGCTGGTGAGAAAAGTAAGTATTTCTCAGTCTTAGAGCAAATATGTGAAACATTAGTTAATGAAGGTGTATCTAAAAAATCTCTATTAATTGCCTTTGGTGGAGGAACAGTAGGAAATGTCGTCGGTTTGGTTGCTGGATTAATTTATCGTGGAATTCACTTTGTCGAAGTATCTACAACCATGACTGGTATAACTGATAGTACCCTCAGTAATAAACAAGCGGTTAATGGTATAAGTGGTAAAAATCACTTTGGTATTTATCATAGTCCTCTGTTTATTTGGGCAGATACAAAATACCTCAAAACAGAGCCTGCTTTCTCCAAGCGATGTGGCATTATTGAAGGGATTAAAAATGGTTTTATTGCTGAACCTACCTTCTTGGATTATTTAGACAAAACTCTTAATCCTGAGCTTAATTTTTCCCAGCAGGTGTTAACTGACCTAGCTTATAAAATTATTCTTTCCAAGCTAGAAATACTTAAAAAAGACCCGACGGAAAAACATTATGGAATTATTCTAGAGTATGGTCATACCTTTGGTCATGGTTTGGAATGGCTGCTAAAAGGAAAACTGTCTCATGGAGAAGCAGTTTCTTATGGTATGAAAATAGTAGCGGAACTAGGGCAAGAACTGGGCTTTATGTCACAAGCAGATGTAGATTTGCACCACCACTTTATTGATGACAAACTTGGATTTAATCATCCTTGGCCTGAGCATGTAACTACTGATTTATTGATGAAGGCGATGATTGGAGATAATAAGAAAACAGGGGACGACCTTCGGTTTGTTATGTTAGAAAAAATCGGTCAATGTTATAATCCAGAAGGAGATTATTTGATGACAGTTGATAATAAAACTGTAGAAAAAGTTCTGGATAATTATATTAAAAAAGCAACTGGAAAAGTTGCAGTTGAGACTGCAATTATGGAGCAATCTAACTCTACCAGGAAAGTTGCAGTTGAGACTGCAATTATGGAGGAATCTAACTCTACTTCTCCTCAACAGAAGTCAAAAGTCAAAATTTAAAATTCATGCATTAAGACTTTGTAGACTCAAAACTTTGATACTAACGAAATTCAAATGGACTGTTTCAGCTAAAATAGTGCATTATGGTAGGGACGTTCCATGGAACGTCCCTAGGGGATATGGAGAGATGGGGAGCAAAATTGTTGTTGGGTTACTCTGACGGGATCTTGCTACGTTATAGCTATTAATCCCTATATCCGTGGCATAATTGGTGTGAGCACCTCAACCTAACCTACACTTATTGCAACATTTTAGCTGTGTCAGTCCACTACATTAATGCACTGACAACTGTAAAAAAGGTCGAGCAATGGAAAACAGTAAATTTCTGAGTCACAGTACAAAAATTTACTTAGACAGAAACCTGCAAATCATCATTGGGATAACATTGATAGCAGTCTTAGGTTCAGCAGGTAGTATTGGACCAGTATTGCCAACAATGGCATCAGCACTGCAAATTCCTCCAGAAAAAATAGGATTAGTGATTACAGCATTTGTTGTACCCATCGCCATTGGAACTCCCATCTTAGGAGTATTAGCAGATCGCTTTGGGAGAAAACAAATACTCATTCCCTCATTATTATTATTTGCCATCGCCGGAGTTGCTTGCAGTTTTGCTCCCAATTTTCGCACATTGCTAGAATTGCGGTTTCTCCAGGGTGTAGGAGCTGCTAGTTTAGAATTCCTCGCACTTACATTAATCAGCGATTTGTATGCAGGCAAAAGTTTAACATCAGCAATGGCATTCAACGCTAGTATGATTGGTATAAGTTTGACAGTGTATCCTCTAATAACTGGATGGTTAGCAACATGGGGATGGCGCTATCCTTTTTTACTGCCATTGCTCGCAGTTCCAGTTGTACTTGCTGTTATTTTTTTCCTAGAATTACCCTCCTTTAAAAAAACACCAAAATTCCGTTTGAGAGTATATTTAAGAAATATTTGGCATAGTGTTAATAATAGGCAGGTATTAGGATTGTTGTTTGCAGTAGTTGCTTTATTTATATTACTATTTGGTGCTTATTTTACTTATATTCCGATTTTAGCTGCAGATATTTTTGCAGGTTCTAATGTGGCAATTGGAATTATTTTAGCAACTATGGCGCTATCTTTAGCATTTGTGTCTTCTCAGGTAGCATTATTTTCCCAATCTATATCAGAGTTTACCCTAATTAAAATTTCATTTGTACTTTATACTTTGGCAGTAATAGTTACTCCATTCCTACAAAGTATGTGGTTATTATTAATCCCTAGTATTTTGTTTGGAGCTGCTCATGGAATGTGTTATCCTGCTACTCAGGCATTGTTAGGAAAACTCGCTCCTCCAGATTATCGCGCTGGTTTTATGGCTGTTAATGCTACGGTTTTATCTACAGGACAAGCATTAGGTCCGTTGTTAGCTGGAGTTGCTTTTGGAATTTGGGGAATGGCTGGAGTTTTTTATGCTGCGGCTGGTTTTTCTGTTTTGAGTTTGGGGTTAATTAGTAAACTTTTTGTGACTATTGAATAAGCATTCAGCGGTCGGCATTCAGCTATCAGCTTTATTACCTTTAGTGGACAATTTAAGCTCGTTGTTCTTGTGCTTCAATGTTCAAAAATGTAGTAGAAGTTAAGCAAATACTTTGAGTATTTTTTCATATATTTAGCAATACAAAAAAATGAGTATAAGTATACAGAGAAAAATCGGCGTTACTACCTGGATATTTGGTCAGAATAAATTAGAAAAAACTGCCAATATTATTTCAGACATGGGTTTTGATGGAGTGGAATTATATGTAGATATTAATCAAACTCAACCTCAAAATGTGAAAAATATTTTGGCAGATAATGGGTTAGAAATATTTTCCATGACTCCTAGTAATGTAGATTTAGGAA
>NZ_JAAHGU010000022.1:5071-73743 GCF_010692685.1 Okeania sp. SIO2F5
ATGGGTTTTGATGGAGTGGAATTATATGTAGATATTAATCAAACTCAACCTCAAAATGTGAAAAATATTTTGGCAGATAATGGGTTAGAAATATTTTCCATGACTCCTAGTAATGTAGATTTAGGAAGTAGCGATCGCCAAACAAGAATGGCAGCTCTAGATTACTATAAAAAGTTAATTGATTATGGAGCAGAATTAGGAAATCCCATCATTACTTGCCATGAATATATTCAGAGTCAGATGGGAACTACTTATGCAGGTTCCAGAGATAATTTAATTGCATCTTGCCAAGAATTAGCAGTTTATGCAGAAAAAGCACAAATCAAATTAGGATTTGAACCTCTGAATCGTTATTTATGTCGTTTCATTCTGAATAGTAATGATGTTTTATCTTTACTTGCAGAAATTAACTCGCCAAATATGACTGTTATTCTAGATACCTATCATGGCAATTTAGAAGAAGCAAATTTAGTTGAAGCTATTCAAAGATGTGGGGATAAACTGAGTGTTTATCAAATTGCTGATTCTAACAGAAAAGGCATTGGTTTTGGCCATACTAATTTTGCCGAACATTTCGACGCACTTGATAAGATTAAATTCTCCGGTCCGATAATTATTGAATGTGCTCAACCAAGACAAACACCAGGTTCAAAAGAAGAGATAGATTTGGATGAACTTAAATTTCATTTGTCAGTAAGTAAAAATTGGATTGTGAATCAAACAAAAGTATTAGTTGCTAATAGTTGATTTATGGTTAGTAGTTTTGCTCTAGCCCTAAATTAATGTTAGAATATTCCCTCTATTTCTTTTTCTACAGTAATGCTGCGCAAATAGTCTAAACTTATTGTACTAACTAAAAAAACGTACTGCTATATTAAGTATTTGAGGAGCCAAAGCCCAACTACTTGTCCTGACCAAAAAACATACTGCTATGTTAAGTATTTGGTAAGCATTCAGCCGTCAACTATTGCTTTTAATTTTAGATAAAAGCTTTACTAATTGAGTCAGAATTTATACTTACTATAAAAGCTGCCTGAAACAGTCTATATTCATTAAAATCCTCTTTTTTTTGCTGAAATATGACTGCTAATAGCTGAATGCTTAAAGTATTTGAGGGGCTAAAGCCCAACTACAAACAATTTTTGTTGGGTTTCCTACGTCTACCCAACCTACGCTTATTGTTTCCTTTAAATACTACGAATTAAAATTAGGATAAAACAAAATGAATCCCATCTATCAAGACTTAAAAGAAAAACATATTTTAATCACTGGTGGTAGTAATGGAATTGGCGAAGCTTTAACTAAAACATTTGCCGAACAAGCAGCAGAAGTTACAATTTTAGATAAAGATTATGAAAGAGGTTTAAAAGTAGCTGAAGAATGCCAACAATATCATTGTAAAGTCAACGTCTATGGAATAGATTTAACTGATAGTGAAGCTTTAACAGAAACTTTAGCTAAAGTTAAAAAAGACAAACCAGTAGTAAATGTTTTAATTAACAATGCTGGTTACGACCCCCGATGTAATTTGCTAGAAATGTCAGCACAACAATGGAATGATTTATTTCAATTAAATGTTGTACATTATTTTATTACCTGTCGAGAATTATTACCAGAAATGATTAATGCTGGTGGCGGTAGTATTATTATGACAAGTTCTCACCTAGTTTGGATTGCCAAACCAGATATGGTTGCTTACAATGCTACAAAAGCAGCAATAGTAGGTATGGTTCGGACTTTAGCAGAAGCAGTAGGCAAACACCATATTCGGGTAAATTCTGTAGCACCAGGTTGGATAATGACAGAAAGGCAACTCCAACAGTGGGTGACACCAGAAGCAAAACATAAAACTGTACATGAGTTACAATCAATTCCCATAGAATTAACACCCCAAGAATTAGTCGGAACATATTTATTTCTCGCTTCCGATACATCCAGAGCAATAACTCGTCAGACCATAGTTGTAGATGCAGGGTATGCACAGACTTAAAAGTCAAAAGTAAGATTGTCTGAGCTGAAATTATTGAGTTTGTGTAGGTTGGGTTGAGGAACGAAACCCAACAATAAAATTATTGAGCTGCTGTAGGTTAGGTTGAGTGTAGTAGTGGACTGACACAGCTAAAATGGTGTAATAAGCGTAGTGGACTGATACAGCTAATTTTGTGCAAAATTGTAGGGTGTGTTAGACGGCTTAAATTCAGACTATGAAAAGGATTCAGCAATCCGTAGTAACGCACAATTTTAGTCGTGTCAGTCCAGTAGGTTGGGTTTAATAATTAAACCCAACAAAACCTTACTGGTGTTGGGTTTCACTATCGCTCAACCCAACCTACATTAAACTACAAACAAAGGAAGGTGTAAGTGCGTTGCAATGCACCCTACTGGACCGACACATCTAAAATGGTGCGTTACGACAGATTGTTAAATACCTTTGACAGCATAGATTATAGCTGTCTAACGCACCCTACAAGTTTTGCTTAGAGGTTTTTGTTGGGTTGCGCTGTCGCTTAACCCAACCTACAGATATACAACTATTCTCAAAAATTAACTATGGGTATTAACAAAACTTTATTAATTATGGCAGTTGTCGGTGGAGCTACAGTTGCCAACCTATATTACAATCAACCCCTACTAGCAATAATTGCCGAAAGCTTCCATGCTCCTACTCAGCAAGTTGGGTTAATTCCCATGATGACACAAATCGGTTATGCTTTGGGGTTGCTGCTATTTGTACCCTTGGGCGATATCATAGAACGACGACGCTTAATTGTGACAATGCTGATAGCAACTGCTCTAGTTTTACTAACAGCAGCTATCTCTCCTAATATTAGTTGGTTAATTGTTGCAAGTTTACTTATTGGTATGACTACAATAGTGCCCCAACTTGTTGTACCGTTTGCTGCTTTTTTAGTAGAACCGGGAAAACGTGGCAAAGCTGTCGGAACTGTGATGAGTGGTTTATTCATTGGGATTATTTTAGCTAGAATGACTAGCGGATTCGTCGGAGCAAATTTTGGTTGGCGAGCAATATATTTCTTTGCTAGTGGGTTGATGATATTAATAGCAGTAGTATCAATATTTGTACTGCCAAAAGCAAAACCTTCTGTCACTCTCTCATACCCCAAATTGATTCTTTCTTTGGGACAAGTAATTCGAGAACAATTATTATTGCGACAAGTAGCTTTAATTGGGGCAATGTCTTTTGCTGCTTATAGTATTTTCTGGAGTACAATGGCTTTTTTCCTGAAAGCGCCACCCCTAAACTACAGTAGTAAAGTAGCAGGAATGTTTGGTTTGGTTGGTATTGTTGGAGCTATAACAGCGATAATTGCTGGTCGAATGGCAGATCGAAAAAATCCTAGATTGATTTCTATGTTAGGTGTCGTGATTTCTAGTTCATCATTTTTAGTATTTTCTTTAGCAAGAGATGAATTATGGGGTCTAATTTTGGGAGTAATGTTGTTAGATTTGGGAGTGCAGACAACTCAAATCTCTAACCAAGCACAAATTTATAGTTTGCCTGCCAAAATACATAGTCGTCTGAATACGGTTTATATGGTTTCCTATTTTGTGGGAGGATCGATGGGGTCTTACTTTGGTAACTATGCTTGGAGTAATTGGCAATGGAACGGAGTTTGTGGTGTTGCCTTATTTGTTCTAGTTTCAGCTTTGAGTATTTTATACTTTACAATTTTCTGGAAAAAACCAAAGCAACAACTTTTGAGTGCTAGATCGACAAGATGAAATTTTTGTGCAACCTCCTCGTAGTTGTGCTCAAGCGCTCCAAATATCTCTAGCAGCGCTAAAGCGCAACTACAAACTCAGACTTTTTTATAATTATTGCAACCAACTTTACCGAAAATTTGTGGTTGAAAGTCTTCTCTTTATAAGAGGATAAAAAGAAAAATTTTCCTTTTTTTGTGGTATTATAATAACAGAAAAGACACTCCGCTGTTAAGCTTTAGTGTCAAAAAAAAGGTCAAAGTTCTTGAAAGCTAGATATAAATATCGCATCTACCCTAATCAGATCCAAATAACTAAATTAAATCAACTTTTTGGTTGTTGTCGGTATGTGTGGAATCAATCATTAGCACATTGTAATCAGTTATATGCTTCAGGAGAAAAGAAACCAAGCTATATTAACTTAACTAAGCAATTCATAACACAAGCTAAAAGAGAATTGCTTTGGTTGAAAGAGGTAGCTTCTACTCCATTGCAGCAGTCTCTCAAAGACTTAGACCAAGCTTACAAAAACTTCTTTAATCGCTGTACTGGCAAGCGTAAAGGTATTAAAGTTAAACCACCAAAATTCAAAAAGTGCAAGTCAAAACAGACAGCTAGATTTGTTGGAGCTAATTATAAAGTTGGTCAAGATAAAATCTATCTACCAAAAGTAGGCAAAATCAAAATAGTTTGGTCAAGAAAATTGCCAAAAGAGCCTACTTCTCTAACAATTATCAGAGATTCAGCAAATCGTTATTTTGCTAGTTTTGTAGTAGAAACTAATTCGGAATCTCTGCCTAAAACTGATAATTCAATCGGAATTGATTTGGGTATCTCTACTTTTGCTACATTGAGTAATGAAGAGAAAATATTAGCTCCTAAGCCACTGAAAAATAACCTCAAAAAATTAGGTAAGTTTCAACGTAAATTTGCCAAAACTCAACCTGGTAGCAAACGCCGTGAAAGACGTAGGCTGAAAATAGCTAAACTTCATGCAAAAGTCAAAGATATTCGTACAGACTTTCTTCATAAATTATCAACTGATTTAATTCGTAAATACGATGTAATTGTGCTTGAAGACTTGAATACCTCAGGTATGGTTAAGAATCGTAAGTTGGCTAAAGCAATTAGTGATTTAGGATGGCGACAATTTAGGACTTTAACTGAGGCTAAATGTGAAAAATACGGCAGAGAATTTAGGGTCATTGATAGATGGGAGCCTACATCGCAAAAATGTAGTTGTTGTGGATTTAAAGGAGGTAAGAAAGAGTTAAATGTCCGTGAATGGACTTGCTTAAATTGTGGTGCCAAACATGATAGAGATATTAATGCTGCTATCAATATTCTCAATACTTCTGTAGAAACAGTTGTAGAAACAGCACCTCAACCCAAAACCAAGGTTGAAGAAACTGTGGAACTTGAGAATCCAATTCAGCTATCACTTTTTGATATAGTCGCGGGGGGGCACTCCGAGACATTAAACAAGACGAGGATCCAACGTAAATCTACCCGTAAAAAGGTAGTTGATGGTAATGAGTCGTCTACCCGCCCTGAGTTCTTTCAGCCTAGTCTGTTTGAATAGATGGGAATCCCGCGCTGCAGGTGCAGGTCAGGGTCGGGAGGATGTCAAACAACAAAATAAACAGGAATTTTAACTATGCGTCCTATACGTGCCATTCGCTTTGATAATTTCGGATCTCCGACGACTCAACTCAAACTTGAAGAACTTCCCACTCCTGTTTTGCAACCAGGTGAAGTGTTGGTTGAAGTTCATGCAGCATCTATTAATCCCAGTGACGTGAAAAATATTTTGGGAGTTATGGAAAATACTACTCTTCCACGCACACCCGGTAGAGATTTTGCTGGAGTTGTCGTCGCAGGTGAGCCAAATCTAATTGGTACTGAAGTTTGGGGAACAGGAGGCGATATTGGATTTATCCGCGATGGTTCCCACGCTTCTCATTTGGTATTACCTGTAGCAGCAATACAACCCAAACCTCAAAATATATCCATGATACAAGCAGCAACTATCGGAGTTAGATATATTACCGCTTGGTTATCTTTGATTGAAGCAGCAAATTTACAACCAGGAGAAACTGTTTTGGTAGTGGGAGGAACAGGTGGGGTTGGCAAAGCTGCAATTCAAATAGCAAAATGGAAGGGAGCTAAAGTTTTAGGTACAGTGCGACGGGAATCAGATTATTCAATAGTTGAAACATCTGGTGTTGATATCGTTATTAATTTGGCAACGGAAAATCTTAATTCTGCTGTTTTAGCTGCTACTGGAGGTAAAGGTGTGGATGTTGTATTGGATACAGTGGGGGGTTCTATGTTGGAAAATAGTATGTTGACCCTCAGTCCTAGAGGTCGTTTGGTCGCTATTAGCGCTCCACCAAAAGAAGCGAAAATTTGTTTTGACCTCCGGGATTTTTATCACCGGGAGTTGCGCTTGTTTGGGGTAGATAGTCGAGCTTTTGACGTAACTCAATGTGGGGAAATTTTGGCAGAACTCAATCCCTTGTTTGAAACAAATGCTATTTTACCACCAGAAGCGATCGTTACTTACCCACTTAGGGGAGGAATAATTGCCTACGAACAAGTACACAATAGAACTAATGTTTCTCAGCTAGTTTTAACTACTAATATGTAGTAATATCATGTCCGGATAATTAGTAGACATCTCCAGAAAAGAGGCAGTAGGCAGTAGGGGGAAAGAATTGATAATTTCTGTATGATAATTGATTTGATTTTTGATTATTGGAGATGTCTAGTGATGAAAAAACTTTCTCCTTTTTTTTCCTTCTTCTTCCCTCTTTTTTTCTCCTGATATAGAATCCGGTTATATAGTATATATTTATAATTCTATCCACACTTTCTCGCCTTCAATCTCCTCTACTCCCCTACTCCCCCCAACTATATAATAAGTGTTCAACCGGATTTTATATGACTCCTGACTTCTGACTTCTAACTTCTGACTTCGTTAAACCTCCGAGACTCGAAAACTGTTGTAAGATGAGACAGTTTATTGATTAATCAAGGAAAAGTGTCTCAAAGCACAAAAAATTCTATCAAAATTTACCAAGATTCTAATTTTCAGATTATTATTGGAATCACTTTAATCGCACTTTTAGGCAGTGGTGCTATAAGTCCTATTCTACCTTCAGTAGCTGAAGATTTGAATGTTTCTCCCGAACATATTGGTTGGGTAATCTCAGCATTTGTTATTCCTATTACTATTGGTAGTCCAATCTTTGGAATATTAGCTGACCGTTATGGCAAAAAGCAAATTTTGATACCTGCTTTACTCTTATTTGCAATTGGTGGAACCATTTGTTCATTAGCTCCCAATTTTCAGACCTTAATAGAGTTTCGTTTTGTACAAGGAATTGGTGCAGCACCACTAGAATCATTAGTTTTAACATTAATTAGTGACTTTTATCGCGGCAAATTACTGACAGTAGCGATGGCTTTTAATGCCATGAATATCGGTCTTGCTTTAACTATTTATCCTTTAGTTAGTGGTGGGTTAACTACCTGGGGATGGCGCTATCCTTTCTTATTATCTTTGATGGCTATTCCCTTAAGTTTTTGGGTTTTATTTTATTTAAAAATTCCGGCAAGACCTAAGCAAAAATCATTTAACTTAAAAAAATATTTGAGAAACATTTGGCAAAGTATTAATAATTATCAAGTAGGGGGTTTGTTAATAGTAATTGTTTCTATTTTTATTCTCTCATTTGGTTCTTGTTTAACCTATATTCCTTTATTTGCCGATCGCCAGTTAGGAGCAACTCATATTGTAATCGGAATTATTTTAGCAAGCAGAGCTCTTGCCTTTGCATTTGTTTCATCTCAATTAGGGCTATTTGCCAAGTCCCTATCTGAAGTTACTCTGATAAAAGTTGCATTTGTTATTTATTGTATTGCTTTTATAATTATTCCAACAGTTAATAATATTTGGCTGCTATTTATACCTTCCATTTTATCTGGTTTTGCTCATGCTATGATATTTTCCTCAACTCAGTCTTTATTAGGACAATTATCTCCTGAAGAATATCGAGCAGGTTTTATGGCAGTTAATGTAACAGCTTTATCTTTGGGGCAAGCTTCAGGTCCAATTTTAGCAGGAACTATGTTTACTATTTGGGGAATGCCAGGAGTCTTTTATAGCAGCGCAATTTTTTCTTTGGTTATTCTTGTTCTTATTAGTTACTTGCGGATAAATACTCCCTCCCTAAAAAGTTGAAAGCAGCTTCTTACGGATATCAGTCATCAGTTATAAAAAAAACTTTATCTCTTCTAACCTTTTTTTCCCCTCTGCCTTCTGCTTTCATTCCTCCAAAGTGTAATACCAAATTGATAAATATTTGCTACAAATAGCTAGGATATTTCTTAGGAGTCAGTCCTCAGTCCTCAGGAGTCAGAATTAATAGCTTCAATACCATTTTTCAGGTCAGAAATCATTTTTTTTGTCAAAGGACATATCCTGCATTTGTCTTTTTATTCCTCTTACTATTCGTAACATTCTTTTTTCACGCTTAGTGTAAATAGGGTTTACCGATCTAATCTAAAAGCATTGACATATAAAGACAAGTGCCTTTTTGGGGCCTTTAAAAAGTGCACCTGTTTCAGCTGTTCATGCTTATGCATGGAGCGTATCTTAGGCGCATAGTTGGGCCGAAAAATCCCAAATTGACAATTCTTACTTCTGCCTCCTCACTTATTCCCCGTTCCTCCTGTCTCCTGTCTCCTGTCTCCTGTCTCCTACCCAAAAGACTTTTGAGCGCAAACCCTAAATATTTAACGGGACATGATATAAGTTACTAAGTTCACTTATCCCGATATACTATGTCTGTAAATTTATCTCAAACTTCTGAACCACAGATTTCGGCAAATTTATTTCAAACTTCTGAGCCAAAAATGAACTATATACCCCGTTCATTTGATGTAAATGCAATAGAAAATTTTTACACCTGCACTATTGTTACTAAGAATGGGATGGAAAACGTATTTAATCATTTTTTGCCTAGAGATGGTGATATTTATGTAGCAACTTATCCAAAATCTGGTACAACTTGGACTATATCAATACTTGGACATTTAGTAAAAAAAGTTTGTGAAAAAGGTATTTCACTAGGCTTTTGTACAGACATTTTTTGTCCTTGGTTAGATTTGGCTGCAAGTACAGAAAACTGGGGTTCAATATTTTCAAAGTTTGAGGGGGCGACATCCCCACGATTTTTTAAATCCCATGCTAGTGTAGGTTTAATCAAACAACCAGCAAGAATAATTCAATGTTTAAGACATCCTCTAGATACGTTTGTTTCTGCATGGCATCATGTTAGAGGAAAAGAAGTTTTTGAATATAACGGATCTTGGCATCATTTCTTTTCCAAAGTAGCGCTAGAAGGAAAATTTGAGAGCGGTGATTGGTTTGACTATCACGAAGAATTTCTCAAAGCTTCTAAAGAAGGAGAAATTGAGGCATTATTTTTAAGGTATGAAGACATGAAAAAAGATAATGCTATTTCCGCTATACATGAACTTGCTAATTTTATTGGAGTTGAATCCTATGATGCTTCAGAAATATCTAGAGCTACTAATTTTACAAAGATGAAAGAAAAATCAAATCAGGGACACATTGAGAAAGATGGAAGCTTATCTGATGTTTTGGTTTCTCAAGAAGTTGGTGATAGAAATCATCCATCTAAGGCACATATACGCAAAGGAATTGTAGGAGATTGGAAAAATTACTTGAGCGATAGTGAGCTGAATTTGTGGCGGAATTATGTACAGATCAAAAAAGAAACCTGTCCCCATGTGATAGATTTCTTTTCTTTAGAGGATTTACTTTGTTAATTTTCTGGAATTTTTGCTCCTCGCAATTATTGCATAAGGGAATAGGTCATAGGGCAGAATAATCAATTTATGAGTCACTATTTACTATTCCCTTTAACCGCTGCTCCAATGAATTTAATAGATTTCATATATCTATTTATACCCAAAAGCAGCGATGCTTGATTTGATTTTTTTTGTAATATATTTACCAATAAAATGAGTATAAGTATACAGCGAAAAATCGGCGTTACTACCTGGATATTTGGTCAGAATAAATTAGAAAAAACTGCCAATATTATTTCAGAGATGGGTTTTGATGGAGTGGAATTATATGTAGATATTAATCAAACTCAACCTCAAAATGTGAAAAATATTTTGGCAGATAATGGGTTAGAAATATTTTCCATGACTCCTAGTAATGTAGATTTAGGAAGTAGCGATCGCCTGATGGTCTGTGATGATAACTTCTTGCCTATGAAGCTAATACACCATTTTAAGCTTGACGCGCCACTAGATTTTAGCCGTATCTAAAATGGTGCGTTACGACGGATTGTTAAATACCACCCGCAATCTAGATTTTAGCCGTCTAACGCACCCTACAAATTTTGCTATATGTGGTGGTTATGCGTAAGTTCTGAATTATTCAACTACTCATTCAAACTACCATCAGGCATAATTGCCCCTTGCAAATTTGCCCCTTGCAGATTAGCATTTTCGATATTTGCTCCTTGTAAATTGGCATTTTTCAGGTTAGCTCCCTTGAGTTTAGCTCCCTTGAGGTCAACACCCATTAACTTAGCACCAGTCAAATTTGCTCCTACTAAGTCTGCTCTCCTGAGATCAGCATCTTTTAAGACTGCCCCCTTGAGATCTACACCTCGGAGATTAGCACGACTCATCATTGCCCCACCTAAATTCGCTCCTCTTAAATTCGCTCCTTTGAAATTCGCTTTAGTGAGTTTAGCATCTTTAAGACTAGCACCTTGCAAATTAGCAGCTTGCAAATTAGAATTCATCAAATTTGCACCAGATAAATTAGCTCGTCGTAAATTAGCATTTTCTAATACTGCCCTCATTAAAGTTGCTCCACGAAGGAAAGCTTTTTCCAATTTGGTATTTTGCAAATTAGAACTCATCAAATTTGCTCCCTCTAAACGAGCGTTAGACAAATTAGCTTGCTGTAGTTTAGCTTTAACTAGGTTTGCTCCTTGCATTTGTGCACCTTTGAGGTTGGCATTTTGCAATCTAGCTTCCCTGAGTTCGATACCTCTCAAATTAGCTTTGAATAAATCTGCTTCTCGCAAATAAGCATCTTCAATTTTAATAGCTGCCAAGTCAGCACCACGAAGCTTACAACCTTGGCATTCTCCAGTTGTTTGTAATTGCTCAACTGCACTCTTACCTGAGATTTTTTTGGTGACAATTTCCTGTTGAGGTCTTTGTGTTTTCGAGAAATTAGTTTGTTGTTGTTGCTGTCGAAACACTGTTAAACTAGTAGCTAATATAGCAACAGCTGTAATACTAGCCATTCCAAATATAGCAGATGTTTTTACAGGTTTCATTGCCATCGTCACATTCTTAAAATTAGCAGCATCACCAAACATGGGAATTGGTTTGAGTGCGGCTAAAGCTGCTGCTGCATTTTCAAAACGGTCTTTGCTATTGGGAGACAGCATTTTTTCTAGCCACATTGTGAATAATGTACTCAGTTGTGGCATTAATTTTTTGACATTAAAACTATAGTTGCGGTCTATTAAGTTTTTGACCTCTGTACTAGGAGTACCTGTTAGCAAACAGATCAAGGTTGCGCCTAAACTATATAAGTCAGAATTTATAGTAACAGTACCATTTAATTCTTGTTCTGGTGACATAAACCCTGGAGTACCACTTATAGCATCACTTAAAATATCTTCTCTTCCTATGCGTGCAGAACCAAAATTAATTAAATGTGCAATAGGGAATCTTTCACCATGGGAGTGGGTATCAACTAATATATTTTCTGGTTTGATATTACCGTGAATAATTGGTGGAGTTTGCTTTTGTAAATAAACTAAAATTTCTAAAGTTGAAATCGCAATTTGCTTGATTTGTTCGGGAGTAAAACTTCTTCTTTCTGCTAAAGAATTGCCTTTTTGATATTTTGTAATTAAGCAAAATCCTTCGGTGGTTTCTAAAGAGTCTACATAATTGGGAATACGAGGATGTTGTAGTTGTTTGAGAATTTCTACTTCTCGTTCGTAAGCTTCAAACCCTGCCCAATTTGCATCACTATCTGCAAAACGAAATTCTTTAATGACCACCTCTTGGTCTTGTTTGAGAGCTAGTCCCTGATATGTCACTTCTCCTTCGTTTTGGTGACGTTCTATTTCTCTAATAATTTGATAGCCGTGGCTAGAAAGGTCTTGGTTCATGTTAATAGTACCGCCGTTTTTTTCTACCTGTAAATGGGGTGCTAATGCAATAACTCTATTTAAGAATTATACCATATTTTTTATTGAGTAGCAATTACAAATTACCGCTATTCCTCATTTTGGCAATAATATTTAAGAATTATAATTTTTTTTTGATGAAATAAAAATTAGGTACATCAGAAGTTATTTAGTTACTTAGTTAGCTGGCAAACTTTTATTATACTTGTACTTAATTATGCTAAAAATAAGTGGCATAATCGAGCTATATTAATTGCTGTTTATAGCTAAAGTATTTACAATAAATTTTTTCCTAAAGATGGTATTTTTTTATACTTTTTATACAATCGTAAGTATCGATATACCTGAGAGACTGTTTTTTATTACCTAATTATTGAGATGAGTTGAACACAGTGCTAATAAATTTCAAAAGGACTCTTTTATGGTAAAATAATGCAAAATAATTTGGAGAAAAAGAGGTTTCTATGACAGAACAAAATGCTCGTGATTTATTTAAAGCTGCCTACGAACATCGCTACACTTGGGACTCTAATTTTCCTGGTTACAGTGCCGATATTGAACTAAAACAAGGGTCAGAACTGTACAATGGCCAAATTTCGATAAAAGCAGACTTCAGTGTAGAAGTCACAGGTATCTCAGATGAAGAAGTACAACAAAGCGTTTATACTCAACTGCGGGACGTAGTTACTCACCGCAAACGTTCATCCTTTGAAGCATCCCACGGTAAAAATAGTTTTAGTCTAGGCGATCGGGATGAAACTGGTGCAGTAGAAATTCTCGTCGAGGGTGATGCAATGGGGTCAAATTACAAGGTTAGAGGCAGAGAAATTTGTCTAGTTAGTCGGGTAATGGGCCGAATGGCTTTCGTGATTAATACTCACAAAAGCTTGGATACAGGAGAAGGTTTTATTGCTACTCACTATAACGCCATTTTCCGCAACCCTCAAACCAATGAAATCATCAGAGAACTAGAGTTTGAGGACAGTTATGAAAAAATTGGCAGTTACTACATAATGACTCGTCAGGTAGTCAATTCTACAGAAAAAGGTCAAGTAACAACAACCGAATTTAACTACTCTAATATCAAATTGCTAGAACCAGCAGTTGTGTAGAAACAATCTGAGCTTTTGGTCTATTTTGATGTTAATTCAGCTAAGATTAATTTAGGACAACCATAGTTCTAAATATTATAAATTCAACAAAACAAGGAGAAAAAATGGCTAAAGCATTAACCCCGGAAAATGTGGAAAATGTATTAGATGAATTACGTCCCTATCTCGTTGCAGATGGTGGTAACGTGGAATTAGTAGAAATTGAAGGTCCGATAGTAAATCTTAGACTAATGGGAGCTTGTGGTTCTTGTCCTAGTTCTACTATGACTCTCAAAATGGGTATCGAGCGCAAACTTAGGGAAGAAATTCCTGAAATTGTTGAAGTCAATTCTGTGATGTAGTTATATTTTTCCCACTCACATTATTTTTGGTGTGGGTGGGAAATTTCTTAATCAGAAAACGCACAGTTATATCATGTCCGGTTGAACAGTTATAAATAAACGACGAAGGAGTCAGTCCTCAGGAGTCAGGAGGGAAGAAAGAAGAAGTAAAGAGAAACTTTTTTTGATCACTAATTATCCGGACATGATATTACAGTAAGGAACAAGTTGCTTAGGACATAGATTGATGATTAAACTCAGACAGGGAATGTTTTTTCCCCTGCTCCCTGGTATACATTAGAGTTGTCGCTAAATAAAGGGAAAAAATCACTCTAACCTAGACAGAGCAATAATTCCCAGCATTTTTGCCATCCAATAGCTACAATCCTTACAGAACAAGGTTTTTGGGGAATTTTTAAGTTATAAAGCGACAAGTCTATTAATAGTTAATGAGGTATTATTTTTCATAGGTTATAGGAGACAAGGAATAGTAATGCCCTCCGGTCAGCGACTGACGCATCTGGTAGCGTACCAAAACAGAGAACGGAAAACTGTAAACAAAAAAATATCTGAGTAGTAAATATACAAATAATTTTGTCTATCTACTAAAAAAATAATCTGTTAAAAATAACTTTAAATCTACTTAAAAAACATACAGTTGATTATCTGAAAATCCACTTAATTACTCCTAAGCAACTGTATCTTAATGTCTTTATTTGACAGAGAAAAAGCTGAAAACTCAGACAATGCCAGATTTTTCTTTCTTCCTTATTCCTTCTACTATACAAGTAATACCAAATCAGGGTATAAAAGGAGGTTTTTCTTATTCACAAATCCTATGTATAGCAAAGGTTAAAACTTCCCACGGCTCCCCTACCTGACTCCTTCGTCATTTATTTATAACTGTTCAACCTAACATAATATTATATTGTAACTCAGATAATCACACATAAATAGTCAGTATCAGTAAGTAGCTAAATCAAGTTCTACAAAGCTGTAGTTCCTAGAATTAAGTATTAATTGTTAGGTCAATTTTTCTCATCTACAAACCTGCAACCACTATTTGAGCCATTGTCAATTACTCATTACCCATTACCGACCTTTATCAATGAAAATTCTAGTTGTAGAAGACGATCAATTTATTGCCGAAACTTTAGCTGATGCCTTAACTGAACAACTTTTTGTAGTTGATATAGCCACAGATGGTCAAGTAGGTTGGGAGCAAGCTCAAGCCTATGATTATGATTTAATTTTATTAGATGTAATGCTGCCCAAATTAGATGGTATTACTTTATGTCAGAAGTTACGTTATATTAATCAAAATATTCCTATTTTACTTTTAACCGCTCGTAATAACAATCAAGATAAAGTAAAAGGTTTAAATGCTGGAGCTGATGATTATGTAGTTAAACCATTTAATTTAGAAGAGCTTTTAGCCAGAATTAGAGCATTATTACGGCGGGGAAATGAGTCTGCTTCTCCCATCAAAAAATGGGGTAATTTATGTTTAAATTCTCAAAATTGTGAAGTTACTTACAATAACAAACAGTTAAATCTTACTCCTAAAGAATATGAAATTCTAAATCTTTTTATGCACAATAACCAAAGAGTTTTTAGTTGTAGTGCAATTTTAGATAAAGTTTGGAGTTTTGAAGACACACCTACAGAAGATACAGTTAGAGCGCATATTAAAGGTTTAAGACATAAATTAAAAGCAGTGGGCGCGCCTAGTGATTTAATCGAAACTGTTTATGGTTTAGGTTATCGGTTAAAACAAGTTGAAGAAGGAAGAAGAAGGAAGGAAGAAGAAGGAAGGAAGAAGGAAGAAGGAAGAAGCGGTACGACCCCGTGTCGGCGACAGACGCAAGCTGTCAGACCCCGCGACGACGACAGTCGCAAGCGGTCGAAACCCAGCGAGGTCTCCTCGCCATGGGAACGCCGACCAAGAGAGGGAACGCTGACCAAGAGAGGGAACGCTGACCAAGAGAGTAAAAAGTGGATGGGGACTCAAACTCCAACCAATTGTAAACACTGTTTATGCGGCAAGGTATTAAATTCAAAAGAAAAAGATAAAGAAAAGTCTCAAAAATATCAGGAATCTCAACAAAAACTACAAGATTCCATCAGTAAAATATGGGATAGATTTCAAGGAAGCATTAATGAGCGGATTGGTGTATTAGAACAAGTAGTAGTAGCTGGAAAAAATGAAATATTAGAGATTGATTTACAAAAAAAAGCACAACAAGAAGCTCATAAATTAGCAGGTTCTCTAGGTACATTTGGTTTAGTAGATAGCTCAGATTTAGCTAGAGAAATAGAAACTTTATTGGCAGCAGAAAAAGCTCTTAATTCTGACGAAATATTTAATCTATCTAAATTAGTGAAAAGTCTATGTAACAAGATAGAAAACTATAGTAATATCGACCAAGAAAAAAGTGATAATCAACAGATAAAATATCTCGATCGTCAATATTATATTCCTATAGTTCCAGAATGTAAATTATTATTAATACTAGACAAAGAAAGTTTATTCGCAAAACAATTAGTTGAGGATGCTGTCACAAAAAAAATACAATTTAAGCTGGCTTCAGATGTTTTAATAACCACAGATATAGATGCTTATATTAATCAGGATTTAAACTATAGTTTGCCAGATTTATCATTCTCTCCTAATGTAGTTTTACTTGACCTTGAAGTTGTTGCTAATTCAGAGAAAATATTAGCCAAAATTTCAAGTCAGATGCCATCCTTACCTGTAGTTGTACTTAATACTAAAGGTGAATTGAACGATCGCGTAAAAATTGCTAAACTAGGAGCATCAGCATATCTAAAAAAGCCATTACCCGCAGCTCAAGTTATAGACATAGTATTAGATATCTGGCGAAAAAATCAGACTTTAGCAACTGTGATGATTGTAGATGACGACCTGCAAATTTTAGAGACCATCGAACAGATACTAACGCAATGGGGAATTAAAGTTGTAACCCTGAGTGATGAGCGATATTTCTGGAAAACCTTGGAAAATAAAGTGCCAAATTTATTAATTTTAGACATAGAAATGCCATATTTTAATGGAATTGATTTGTGTCAAGTTATTCGTAACGATCCACATTGGAATTGGCTTCCTGTTATATTTCTGACAGCTCATTACAACCCTATTATTTGTCATCAAGTTTTTGCTGCTGGTGCAGATGATTATATCTGTAAACCATTTAAATATTCTGATTTAATTACTCGTGTTATGAATCGGATTAAACGTAGTATAAGTGTTTAATTATTCAACGAAGAGACTGTTAAAACTTTTAAATAGGATGAAAAAAAATGCCAAGTGTAGCTGAAAATCAAACCAATTTAATAGAATCTTTAAAAAATGCTAATGCTCAATTAAAAGCAGAAATTAGGGAACGTAAAAGAGCAGAAAAAGCACTACAAGAACTAGTAGAAAAATATCAAAAAACATCTTTACAACTCCGAACTTTGATTAACGCCATGCCAGATATTGTCTGCTTTAAAGATGGGAAGGGTCAATGGCTAGAAGCTAATCAATCAATGCTGGAATTATTTGAAATAGAAAAAGTAGATTATCGTGGTAAATCAGATATAGAATTGGGAGAAATTAGTAGTTTTTATCGAGAGGCTTTTTTATCTTGTCATCATAGTGATAGAGAAGCATGGAAGAAAAGAACTTTGTCTAGGGGTGAAGAAATAATTCCCAAACCAGATGGCAGTGTCAAAATTTATGACGTAATTAAAGTACCGTTATTTTATGAAGATGGAAAACGTAATGGAATTGTTGTTTTGGGGCGTGATATTACAGAGCAAAAACAAACAGAAAAAGTGATGATTAGATTAGCTTCTATAGTAGAATCCTCTAATGATGCAGTTATTGGTAATACTTTAGAAGGAATTATTTATAGTTGGAATTCAGGATCTGAGGCAGTTTATGGTTACTCTATTTCTGAGGTAAAAGGCCGTTTTATTTCTATGTTAGCTGTGCCAGAAAGACCAAATGAAATTTCCCAAATTTTAGCAAATATTAGGGCAGGAGCTAGTATAGATAATTATGAAACTGTACATATTAGAAAAGATGGTAAACATATAGATGTAGCTTTAACAATATCTCCAATCAAAGATACTGAAGGTAATATTATAGGAGTCTCAACTATTGCTCGGGATATAAGCGATCGTAAGCAGATAGAAAAATCTTTTGAACAGCTTCGTTACCAACATCAATTAATATTAAACTCAGCCGGAGAAGGGATTTGTGGAATAGATATATTGGGAAAAATCTCTTTTGCTAATCCAGCAGCAGCAAGAATGACTGGTTATACAATTAAAGAACTGGTAAATAGTGACTGGAGTTTGATAATTTCTGGGGTTGAAGAAGGAAGAAGGAAGAAGGAAGAAGGAAGAGGGAAGAAGGAAGAAGGAAGAGGGAAGAAGTTGATGGGGACTCAAACTCCAAGCAATTGTAAACATCCTGTAGATGGCGGAGTATTAAACCACAAAGAAAAAGATAAAATTAACAACAAAGAAGAAGGAAGAGGGAAGAAGGAAGAAGGAAGAGGGAAAAAGTTGATGGGGACTCAAACTCCAAGCAATTGTAAACATCCTGTAGATGGCGGAGTATTAAACCACAAAGAAAAAGATAAAATTAACAACAAAGAAGAAGGAAGAGGGAAGAAGGAAGAAGGAAGAGGGAAAAAGTTGATGGGGACTCAAACTCCAAGCAATTGTAAACATCCTGTAGATGGCGGAGTATTAAACCACAAAGAAAAAGATAAAATTAACAACAAAGAAGAAGGAAGAGGGAAAAAGTTGATGGGGACTCAAACTCCAAGCAATTGTAAACATCCTGTAGATGGCGGAGTATTAAACCACAAAGAAAAAGATAAAATTAACAACAAAAATGATAATTTTTCAGCACAAAAAAATAACTCAGATAGTCAAGTTACAACAACTTTAAAAAAAGGAATAGTTTGTCAAATTACTGATGAATTTTTTGGGCGACGAGATGGGTCACATTTTCCCGTAGAATATGTAAGCACACCTATTTTAGAACAGGGAAAAATTATTGGTGCAGTTGTAACATTTAAAGATATCACAGAACGTCAAGCAGTCGAACAGATGAAAGACGAATTTATTTCCGTGGTGAGTCACGAGTTACGCACTCCTCTTACTTCTATTCAAGGTGCTTTAGCTTTATTGAAAAGTGGATTACTTAATCAAGCACCAGAAAGAGGTAACAAGATGCTAAATATTGCCGTTACTAACACAGATCGTTTAGTACGGTTAATCAACGATATTCTAGATTTAGAACGTCTTCACTCCCAGCAAGTAAAAATAGTTAAACAAACTTGTAACATTGCTGAACTAATGCTCCAGACAGCAAATGAAATGCAACCTATTGCAGAGAAAGCAGGAGTTAATTTGTCAGTAAGAACAGTCGATACTAAGTTTTGGGGATGCCCCGACAAATTAATTCAAACCTTAACTAACTTACTTAGTAATGCCATCAAATATTCCCCGAAAGGAACAACAGTCTGGTTGACTGCTAGCAAACAAGTTATAAATAGAAACCATACTATTAGCTCCGATAACTTCACTTCAACAGTTAAAACAAAATGCACTGAAGCACCTGCCTTTAATATCAATCATAGTTATCAAGTTTTGATTGCAGTTAAAGACCAAGGGCGAGGTATTCCTGCCGATCAGATAGAAAGTATTTTTGGTCGCTTTCAACAAGTTGATGCTTCTGACTCTCGCCAGAAGGGAGGCACAGGTTTAGGTTTAGCCATTTGTCGCAGTATTGTCCAACAACATCAAGGCAAAATTTGGGCAGAAAGCACTTTAGGAGAAGGTAGCACTTTTTTTGTAGCCTTACCAATTTTGGATGAGATATAGAACCAATTTGGGATCTATTCAAGGGGAGATGGGGAGATGGGGAGTATGGGAAGTGTGCAAGGAACAAGTTGCTGAGGATTTACAGCGTATTTCATATGTTTTGGGCTTGTTTTTGTTTGAGTTACCAGGGACTACCAACCATAGTAAACCCTGACCAATAATAAGGATGAGATAAATTATCATTCTCCAGATTTGCTAACGCCGACGGTAACACCACTACCCTATGCACTCCACTTCCCCTTAACTCTCCTTCTGCAATAACCACTTTCCCTCGTAACATTGCTAACTGTGCTCGTCTCAACGCTTCTGCCTTAATCTTTGTATCATTCAAATGACTATAAAACTCCGTCATCAACCCCAATGTACCCTCATCACTCACATACCATACACTAGCTAACGCTGACTTCACTCCTGCTGCTACCGCTAACCCCGCAAAACCTAACTCAGCATTTCTATCTCCTATTGCAGTACGACAAGCTGATAATACTAACAGTTCAACAGTAGATTCATTCCAACCAAGTTCTCTCATTTTGTCTAACTTTATTTGTTCAGTTCCCCACAATTGAATGTAAGAATTACTAGCTTTTCCTGGGAGAAAATCAGCATGAGTAGCTAAATGAATAATTGGGTAAGAATAACTCTCTGTTTGAATAACTAGATGATCAAGAGTAAAATCTTCATTGAGGAACATATCACCCTGCCATAACCGTTGCGCAATGTTTTCTAATTCTACAGGTACTGCTGGTAAGGGTTTGTGTTCAACAAATTCACTTGCTCCCATTGCTAATACTTGAGTATCTTGAAGTGGGCGATAGTTAGCATCCATTAAACTCACACTAGGAATTAAACTGAGACTGTATTTTTCTATGAGAAATTGTTCTCCATCATGTAATGCAGCAATAGGTAAAGTTCGTAAACCTTCATCCATACTAAATAGTAAAGTCTCAATATTTGCTGCTTTTAATTCTGCTAATATAGGTGCGATCAACCAATCATATAATTTTTGTGCTGGTGAGAGATAGCTATCAGTATAACGGTTATTCGGATCTGTAATTTGAAGTCGTAGTTCTAGTACAACTTCCATAAGTTTTTGGCGGTTAGCTTCGGCAATAGTTTTAATAATTGGTTGACCCGATCTGGTATATAAAATTATTTGTAATTGTTCGGGATAGGCATTAATATAAACAACGGCTGATTCTTTTCCTGTTTGGTTAGCCATATCAGTTAAGATATCTCGGACATTTTTTGTCTGGAGTAATGTTTCGTCAAAATCTTCTCCAAAATAATCTGAATATTCTTGGATTCGATTTTTTTCTAATATTGTTACTACTGGCTCAAAAGTTGTATTCAAGGTAAGATTTGAAGTCAAATTAGCATTATTAGAGTTTGATAAAGTCTTATCTTTTAAAGAATTTGTATAAATCATTGATAATTCGATATTTTTGGTTGAATGTATTTGTTGAGTAACACCATAAATCTTATGTTCCCACATAATATCTGGAAAATTTTGTCTATAAATAATACCAGTAAAAAAAGTTATTTCATGTTCTTTATCTGATTGGAAATATATTTCTCTAGACAACTGATTTGTTGAAAACTTTTGATAATTTTGATGATTTTTAATTACCAAATCTTCTTGATGTCCCCTACTTTTTTCCTGATGATTTCCCAACGATAAAATGCCTCTTTCTAGGTTGGTATCTAAAGATTTATCTGCTGGTGAAAGTTGGGATAAATCTTGATTTTTTTCTGTGAAAAATGATCTACTTGTTATTGGTAAAGCCCAGATTAATGCTAAAAGATAATTCAGTAGAACGAAGGAAAAAAACAACTTTGGCAAACTGCAATAATTTAGAGTTTTAATTAATTTGAACTGACCTTGATAGAGTTTCAATAAATCTGCTTGTGTCATTGGTCTTGATTGAGTAAAATATTTGTACTTGTAGTGGCTGCTCTGCAATAAGTTTTGAACTACATTACCTTTTTAGAGCCTTTCACAGCCACTGTCACAATCTGATCAGAAAACTGATCAGATCGGGGCTTGACAAAATCAACTTTATGAAGTAAGGAAAAAAATGGAGAGAGGGAAGAGGGGGAAGAGGGGGAAGAGGGGGGAGAGGGGGAAGAGAGGGGTTGGGGGAGAGGTCTTAAATTATGAAACCCCAAAAAAATCTAGAGGTGCTACTAGCTTCACTCAGAGGTACTATTAATATTTGCGTAATATTTGCGTAGCATGACAAACGGAAAGTTCCAACCCAGGAGGCTAACTAATAACTAATAGCTGATAACTGATAACTGATAACTGATAACTGAAAAAGCTGATAACTGAAAAAGCTGATAACTGAAATGACAAGACGGCAGAATACGTTGAAGGCATCTGAGTCGGAATGCCAACAAATAAAACAACGAATTCAAAAACTTAATTGGAGAAGGGGAGAAAATAGTCAAGCACTTGTAGAGGCGAGTAAAAATTTAATATTTGACACAATTATTACGGGTTATGAAATTACTCTAGAAAAACTAGAAGAATTAATTGATGAAGAAGCAGTTTATATCCCTAAAACTCAGAAATCTGAATATCGCCAATTTAAGCAGAAAATTAAAAAATCAGCTAATCAAATAATCAGCAGTTTTAAATTAGAAGAGTTAATTGAATCAGATATTATTTTGGCAAAAAATATTTCTTATCGCACTTGGAGTAATTTCCAAAAAGGAACTCCCATTGATAAATCAGCTTTTGTAGCTTATTGGAAAGCTTTGGGTTTTGAAACAGAAATTATTCAAGAATTAGGTACTAAAAAAAATTCCTCAGATTTCCATAATCGTTCCACTCTGTTATATCGGATATTACTAAGTGTAAATCATCGACCTCAAATCAATATTTTCCAAAATTTAGCCAAACATAAACGGCGAGTAGGCGGATTTTTCATCCAAGGAAATTGTCACTATTGTCGAGCTTGGTTAATGCGTAGAATTGAAACGGAAATTATTAAATATGGAGCAGCAGAAGTTAAAAAGTTAAGTTTTGACCTAGCTTCTGATTTGACAGAATTTTCTATTCCTACTATTTGGATGAAACTAGGTGCAGAGTTACAGTTAACAGGTGCAGATTTTATCCAAAAAAAGCATATTATTTTGGTATTCAAAAATGTAGAGACTTTAGACAAAAAACGCTTAGAAGAATTATTAGAACAGTTTTGGTTTCCTTTAGTTAAACAAATCCCAGCAGGTAAAAACTTTTTGATTATGTTTTTAGAAGACTGTGGCGGTCAAAATGATTGGCGAGACAATACGGAAATATTTTCACAAGTTATTAAAATGCCAATTGCAGAATCTATATCTGAAACTGATATTCGAGAAGCTATTAATCAAGTAGAGATAATTTTACAGATGCAGTTACCATCAATAAATGATGCGATTGGAGATTTATTGAAATATAGTAAAAATGGCAAATCTCGCCTAGTCCTAGAATATATGTACAAACTTTTTCAATGTCAATTCAGTCGGGAAACAAGATGGCAAACTTACCCCTAAAATATGAAGGAAATATCCAACCGCCGACGGGTGAGTGGAATAATTTAGTACAACAAAATTTATATCCCTACTATCCTGATGACTTTTTAAAAGAAGCAGTTAATTTATCAATTAGATTAAATCGTCCTCTATTATTAGAAGGAGAACCTGGTTGTGGTAAAAGTCGTCTTGCATACTCCATTATTTATGAATTTAGTCAAAGATATCCTGAGATAAATTGGAAATTTCGACTGTGGAATGTTCAGTCAATTAGTAAAGCACAAGATGGTTTTTATACTTATGATTATATCGGACGTTTACAAGCAGCACAGTTAGCAAAGTTGGGGATAAAAAATCAGGAAACTGACCCTACTAATCTAATTAAATATCTAGAGTTAGGACCTTTAGGTTATGCCTTTCAAGAAAAAAAATATCGAACTGTAGTCTTAATTGATGAAATAGATAAAGCAGATACAGATTTTCCCAATGATTTATTATTAGCACTAGAAGAACAACGATTTGAAATTAAAGATTTACGTCCCCGGCGTTGGTTAAAAGCTAATCCAGATGCTCCACCAATTGTAATTATTACTAGCAACCAAGAAAAAACTTTACCGAATGCTTTTCTCCGCAGATGTTTGTATCATTACATTGAATTTCCCGGTCAAGAACAACTAATAAAAATTATTAATGCTAGGTTTCAAAATCCTCCTAGTGAAATTGTAGAAAAAGCAATTGATAGATTTTTAGAATTGCGAGAAATGATGGAAGATGAACGAGGAGAAACTGGGAAAAAAATAAGTACAAGTGAATTAATAGATTGGTTTGCTATACTGAATGAGTATCCTCCAGAAGAAATAATAGAAAAATTAGAAACAGGATTACCCTTTGCCAGTACATTATTAAAAAGTCGTAGCGATCGCGAAGATTTTTTATAATAAGGAATAATTTTATTTCCGTTTAATTAGGGTTTACTGAATAAGTAGGTAAACACGAATAAAACTCACTATATACTATATAAAGAAATGTTGATGCACCTCATACCCTTGATATTGCTTCCTTCCACTCCGTTACAGTCGCTTCGGACATACTTGTAAATTTTCCCACCTATTAATTGTCGAGCAAACTTAATTGTGCTGGCACAGATAACTCCTGAATATTTAAGTATATTTTCAACTTTCCGAAGTCAGGTTGATGAGAAATATTTGATGGAAACAAATCAACCCAACTTCGAGTATTAGCCTATGTTTTATCAGGAATACTTTAATTATTTTCTCCATCAATAAATTGACTGACTTGTTCAACTTGTAATTCCATAGCCAAAGCTATTTGTTCTACAGTTAAACCCAGATTTATTAGATTAGGAACTACAGAAAATTTTTCCAATAAAATAGCCTCTTGTTGTACTTCTAGTTTGCCTTCTTTACGCCCTTGTTCTTTTCCTTCTAAAAAAGCCTCTTGATAGAATCGAGTTTTTTTTAAATCCCTCAGGTAAAACATCGCTTCAATTTCCTCCCTACTTTCTTGTATGAATTTCTAAATTAGAATGCTTTAAAGGAATATTTTAATTATTTTCTCCATTAATAAATTGATTCACTTGTTCAACTTGTAATTCTAAAGCTAAAGCTATTTGTTCTATAGTTAAGCCCAGATTTATCAAATTAGGAATAGCTGCCCTTTTGGCCAATAAGCTACCCTCTTGTCGGCCTTCTGAAAAAGCCTCTTGATAGAATCTAGTTTGTTTTAAGTCGCTCAAGTTAAACATGGCTTCAATTTCCTCCCGACTTGCTTGTGGTAATTTATAAATTAGTATGGTTTTAATCAATTGCAACCAGCTTTCCTTCTGTTTTGGTTCTGGTTCTTCTTGTTGTACTCTATCTAATAATATTCTAGCGTCTGACATAGTTTGATTCTGGTCACTCACGACTAATTTTAGCGTGGCCAACCCTAATGGTTCTGTTGTAGATTTACCTAATTCTGATAAATAAATACGAGAAACTCGGCTGTTTTCTAGGATTTCTGTATATCCATAACTATCCCCTTTATCCACATCATGACTAGGATAAATTACAACTGCTTGCCAATTTCTTAATTGTTTTGTATTTTTGAGATAAAGAAATATTTCTCCAAAGAAACGGGCATAAAAATTATTGTCTGCTTGAAACTGAACTTCAACAAAATAGATAGGGGTTTCGGGTGTGACTTCAGTAGGCACAAATACACCGTCTATTCTAAAGGATGTTTCTTTAACTTCAATGGAATCAAATTGATAGTTTTTTGCTATAGTTTCAGGTAGTGAAATTAGTTCAAAGAAGGCGTTAGGTACAGATTGGAATAGGGTGTAAAAAATACTGTCTGTTCTCAAGGGAATAATTTGGATATATGGTTGAATTGAATTTAATTATACAACAATATATATCTCGGAATAATAATATAGAAAACAAAAACTTTTTTATCACTAATTATCCGGATATGATATAACATTGAATTATACTAGGCTACTTGTATTTTTCATTACCTATTTCTCACAAGTTGTTATGAAAAATCCCCCATTAATCAATTTATTTTGGCGACTCAGAGAAGCTGGAATGAAACTCGATATTTCACAATACGAGTTAGCAACTCAAGGTTTATTAGCATCTCTGGAAATGGGGTTAGATATTTCCGATAAACAAGCTATTGCCAGACTTTATCGTACAATTTGGGCAAAATCTCGTGATGAACAAAAATTATTTGATGATTGTTTGAATGAATTATTATCTCAGCAGAAAAGTCTCTTTTCAGAATTTCATCAATTCATCGAAACAGCAACTAATAATTCTATTCCTGAAGCTAAGGAAGCAAAAGAGGAAATAATAGAAAAGTCATCTACTTCTACTTTAGAAAGTTCGCCAGAATCTACTTTTGAACCTGAAAGTTTTTCAGAAGTTCTGCCTCAACCTAATTTTCAACCAGAAAGTTCACCTCAACAAATTCCTGAACCTGAAATTTTTCCAGAAGTTTCACCTCAACAAATTCCTGAATCTAAAACTTTTCCAGAAGTTTCACCTCAACAAATTCCTGAATCTAAAACTTTTCCAGAAAATTCACTTCAAAAAATTCCTGAATCTAAAACTTTTTCAGAAATTTTATTACCGTCTACTTTGAATAATCCTCAAGTTGCCACTGCTATTCCTAAAACCCCTAAAAATGGAGATTATTTTCCTGTTAGTATTGCTCAAATACAGCGAACAAAACGTTTATTATTTCAACCTCAATTAACTGATTTTTCTAGCGATATCAATGTAAAAGCTACTGTAAAAAAAATAGCTAAAGAAGGTTTTTTTATACAACCTATCTATAAATATAGTCAGGGAAAACCAAAAAAAATTATCTTATTAATTGACCAGTCTGAGTCAATGAAGCCTTTTAATCCTTTCTGTCGTCAAATAATTAATTATTGGCAGGAAGCTGATATTTATTACTTTGATAATGTGCCAAGAATAAGAATTTATGCTGACCCTGATTTTTCCGAAAAGAAATCTTTGAAAACTCTTTTATCCGAATTAGTTAAAGAAGAAATTTTAGTTTTAATTTTAAGTGATGGGGGTGCTGCGAGGGGTAGGTTTGTTTCAGAAAGAGTTGAAAAAACCGAGAATTTTCTCAAATTTATCTCCCAAAAAGTGGAACGAGTGGCATGGTTGAATCCTTTGCCTCGCAAAAAGTGGTGCGGAACTTCAGCACAGGAAATTTCCGCTATTGGTAATGATAGTTTTAATCTGAAAACGTTCGGTCTAAATTATCAAGAATTTAAGACGATGTGTCAGTGGTTAATTTCTGGGAAATTGGGGATAAATTTGCCTGTTGTGAAAACTGATATTGAGGAGGTAGAAATTGTCAATGAAAATCTCGATCAAATTACTGCTTTTACTGAATATTTCGGCGAACCTCATCTGATATTTGCCCAACACGCTGCTTTTCCTTTGGCATTAACTCCTGACCTTTTATATCGTTTATGGCAACGGTTTTTTGCTAGGGAGCGCAATTTTAATATTCCTTGGTATGCGGTGGCAGATATTTTGTTGTCAAGTTTTTGTCATCCTGTGGATAGGGAACTCTATGAAATGGATCGGGGTATTCGGAATCAGTTGTTGCAACTTTGTACAGAAAGGTTTGGGCAGTCTCGACTGGAAGAATTATCTCGGTTTTTGGTCAGTTATATTGATTCTCAAGTTAATCGTGGGGAGTCTGTATCCAGTATTTGGCAGGGTCAAAGATGGACTGCTTTAGCTTATACTCGCCCAGAATTAGCTGCTCGTCAGTTGGCGGAGTCTTTGCAGGAAGCTTATGGACGGGATGATAAAGCGGAGTTGGTGAGGTTGTCGTCTTTGATGGAAACTTTGGCAGAACCTTTGAGAGAATATGAACCTTTGTTAGTGATGCTGGGGCAGGGGTATGGTGGTTATGCGCGGGGTGATGTTGCTGGAGTTGAGAATGTGAGGAGAGAGTTGGGAAGGAGTGAGGTTGATGTAGGTGGTGTGTTGTTGAGGGTTCCTGTTGCGTTGCCTTTACAGACTTTTTCCTTTGAGGTGGTGACGGTTAATAGGAGAGGTGAAGAAATTAATCGTGTTTGGAAGGAGGCTAAATTTTTTACTGAAGATTTGGGTAATGGTGTGATTTTGGAAATGGTGGCTATTCCTGGGGGAACATTTATTATGGGATCTCCAGAAAGTGAACAAGGAAGACTTGATCAAGAAAGTCCTCAACATGAAGTTACTTTGCAACCTTTTTATATGAGTAAATATCCCATTACTCAAGAGCAATATCAAGCCATTATCGGTGAAAATCCCTCTCACTTTAAAGGAGGAAACCGCCCTGTAGAAACTGTAACATGGTATGATGCAACAGAATTTTGTGAAAAGTTATCTGAGAAAACTAGGAAAATTTATAGACTGCCAAGTGAGAGTCAGTGGGAATATGCTTGTCGCGCTGGAACAACCACACCATTTTATTTTGGAGAAACTATTACTACTGATTTAGCGAACTATAATGGCTACTATGCTTATGGCAATGCACCTCAAGGTAGATACCGAGAACAGACTACCGATGTAGGAAGTTTTCCTCCTAATGCTTTTGGTCTATTTGATCTGCACGGCAATGTATGGGAATGGTGTCACGATATTTGGCATGATAACTATGAAGGTGTACCTAATGATGGCAGAGCTTGGATTGATAGTAATGAAGGAGAAAAAATCAATAATGAAAATGATTTAGATTCTCACAGTAATGATGAAAAAGAACTGTATTCTGTGCTGCGGGGTGGTTCCTGGGGCGATTTTTTTATGAGCTGCCGTTCAGCTATCCGCAGCTACAGCGTTAGGCGTGGCTACCGTCACAACTATCACGGTATTCGAGTAGTCGTCTGTAGTTCTATTGAGTTTCTAACTAATTATGGTGACTCTACTCCTAATATTCAACAGAGACAAAAACCAATTATTTTACCAAACAATAATTTAGAGAATCTATTATTAAAGCCTTCTGGTACTTCCCAAGCAAAATTACCTCTGAAAACTTTTTCATTTGAGGTTGTTAAGGTTAATAGGAGAGGTGAAGAAATAAACCGTGTTTGGAGAGAAGCAGAATTTTTTACTGAAGATTTGGGTAATGGTGTGATTTTGGAAATGGTAGCTATTCCTGGGGGTAGTTTTATTATGGGTTCACCGGAGAATGAAGCTCAAAGACGTGATACAGAAAGTCCCCAACATGAAATTACTTTGCAACCTTTTTATATGAGTAAATATCCCATTACTCAAGAGCAATATCAAGCCATTATCGGTGAAAATCCCTCTCACTTTAAAGGAAGAAACCGCCCTGTAGAAATGGTAACATGGCACAATGCCACAGAGTTTTGTCAACAGATATCTCAGAAAACAGGGAAAAATTACAGACTGCCGAGTGAGAGTCAATGGGAATATGCTTGTCGAGCAGGAACAACTACACCGTTTTATTTTGGAGAAACTATTACTACTGACTTAGTGAACTATAATGGCAATTATACTTATGGTAATGCCTCTAGAGGTAAATATCGAGAACAAACTAGCAATGTGGGAAGTTTTCCTCCTAATGCTTTTGGTTTGTACGATATGCACGGGAATGTCTGGGAGTTGTGTGCTAATCTGGGAATTTTTCCTTCCTATGCTGATATGCACGGCAATGTGTGGGAGTGGTGGCTGGATATTTGGCATCATAATGAAAATAATCTAGATTCTCAAGGTAATGAAGAAGAAGAACTGTATCCCTTGCTGAGGGGCGGTTCCTGGTTCAACGATCCTGATTTATGCCGTTCCGCTTTCCGCGACTACATCAATAGGCGCGACCTCTGTTACAACAATTACGGTTTTCGTGTTGTCTGTAGTTCTGGCGCTCTAATTAATCAGGGTGACTCTGTTCCAAATACTCAACAGAGACAACAACCTATTATTTTACCTACCACTAAACCAGAATCTATTATTACTCCCCAACCAAAATTACCTCTGAAAACTTTTTCATTCGAGGTGATCACAGTTAATAACAGAGGGGAAAAAATTAATCGTGTTCGCAAACAAGCCGAATATTTTACAGAAGATTTGGGTAATGGTGTGATATTGAAAATGGTAGCTATTCCTGGTGGAACATTTATGATGGGTTCGCCGGAGGATGAAGCAGGAAGACGTGATACAGAAAGTCCTCAGCATGGAGTTAGTCTCCAACCCTTTTATATGAGTAAATATCCTATTACTCAAAACCAATATCAAGCTATTATGGGAAAAAATCCCTCTTACTTTAAAGGAGGAAAACGTCCTGTAGAAAGGGTTACATGGTACAACGCCACAGGATTTTGTCAAAAGCTATCCCAGAAAACCACTAAAATCTATAAACTACCAAGTGAGAGTCAGTGGGAATACGCTTGTCGAGCAGGAACAACCACACCATTTTATTTTGGAGAAACTATTACTACTGATTTAGTTAACTATAATGGTAACTATACCTATGCCAATGCACCTAAAGGTAAATATCGGAAACAGACAACTGATGTGGGAAGTTTTTCTCCTAATGCTTTTGGTTTATATGATATGCACGGTAATGTCTGGGAGTGGTGTGCAGATGACTGGCATGATAATTACGAAGATGTTCCCACTGATGGAACTGCTTGGGTTAATAGTCATGATTTCCCAAATATCAATAATGAAAAAGAGCTGTATCCTTTGCTGCGAGGAGGATCGTGGTACGATAACCCTTATGTCTGCCGTTCTGCTATTCGCGGTGGCAGCGATAGGCGAGCCTCCCACGTCTACATTTTTGGTTTCCGTATTGTCTGTACTTCGTATAAACCTAACCTTACAGGATGACTCTACTCCTAATATTTAACTTTAACCAAAATAACAAAAAATTATTCTACCAAGCACTAAACCAGAACCTATTATTATTCCCCAACCAAAATTACCTCTGAAAACTTTTTCATTTGAGGTTGTCACAGTTAATAACAGAGGTGAGGAAATTAATCGCGTTCCCAAACAAGCTCAATATTTTACAGAAGATTTGGGTAATGGTGTGATTTTAGAAATGGTAGCTATTCCTGGGGGGACTTTTATTATGGGTTCGCCAGAAAATCCAGAAGAATTAAGATTTGATACAGAAAGTCCCCAACATGAAGTTACTCTGCAACCTTTCTTTATGAGTAAGTACCCCATTACTCAAGACCAATATCTTGCTATTATGGGTAAAAATCCCTCTTACTTTAAAGGAGGAAACCGCCCATTTGAAAATGGTATTACTTCCAGAGATTTTCCGACTCCCTGCTCTCTGTTTCCTGTTCTTTGTTCTTTGTTCTCTGTTCCCCATTACCTTACCTTCTTAAAATGAAAAATTCCCCAAACATTAATCCGAATCAAAACCCAGAAAAACAACCACAAATGCTTAACCCTAATGGTGCAAAAATCATTCTCGGTACACCATCCTCAGATTCCCTAGTTGTACCACTCGCACCTAGTGCAACTACAATGTTCGGACCCCGTGGAGCTTGCTTAATCTCAGAAACAGGACCTCTGTGGGTTGCTGATACCGGACATCATCGATTATTGGGATGGCGAAAATGTCCTGAAATTGACACGCAACCTGCTGACTGGGTTATCGGACAATCTGACTTTTCTCAAGAAGGGCAAAATGCCAATGGTACAACCACCGCAGCAACAGTAAGCGTCCCCACTGGTATCTGTGCTTGTGGAGAAGGGTTAGCAGTAGCTGATGCTTGGAATCATCGGGTATTAATTTGGAAGCAGTTACCCGAAGATAATAATGTTCCTGCCGATATCGTTTTAGGTCAGGCAGATTTTTCTCAAAATGAATCTAACCGGGGTCAACCAGAAACTGCTGCGGACCGAATGCACTGGCCTTATGGTGTCGTCTACCATCAAGGAAAACTCTGGGTAGCAGATACGGGCAACCGTCGGGTGTTGATGTGGCATCAGTTGCCAGAGGTTAATGGACAACCTGCCGATCTCGTTTTGGGGCAGGCAAATATGAGTTTTCGGGATGAAAATGGAGGGAGTGAAGCGACGGCAGCGAGTATGCGTTGGCCTCATGCAATTACTTTTTGGGGCGATAATGTTCCGCAACAGTATGGCGATCGCTTGATTGTGACTGATGCTGGAAATAATCGGGTAATGATTTGGGATGCCATCCCTACTGAGAATAATCAACCTTGTTCTGTAGTTCTCGGTCAATCTCAATTTAATACAGTACAGTTAAATCAGGGAGTTTATTTTCCTTCTGCTGCTAGTTTGAGTATGCCTTATGGTGTAGCTGCGGTTGCTAATTGGTTGATTGTTGCTGATACCGCTAATTCTCGGTTATTGGGTTGGCGGGATACTGTGGATATTGGCACTCCGGCAGTTGCATTAATTGGTCAGTCAGATTTTCAGAGTAAGGGTGAAAATGCTTTGAGTTTGTATCCGACTCGCCAAAGTTTGTGTTGGCCTTATGGGATTTCGGTTTGTGGCAATACTGCTGTTATTGCTGACTCTGGGAATAATCGAGTATTGTTGTGGTCTCTGAATCAGGACTTACGCAAAGACACTATATATAGTACATACTAAATCAGAGCGATATTCAACTGTAATTCTGCGCGATCGCTATACTATCTATTCAAAAAGCTTCAGTTATTTAGAGTTAAATGAGTTTCATTTTACAGCAGTTTTCTAGTTGATGAGGTACAAACCCCATCCACTTTTTCCTTCTTTCTTCTTCAAGGATGATTATTTATCTGTAGGCCAAACTCCAGAAAAGATATTTTTCACCGCAATTGAAATTCGTTCAATATCTTCTTTTAAAAGTGGCGGCCACATTACTCCTTTTCGTCTACCAGCTTCAAATAATTTTAGACTTTCTATTGCTAATAAATATAATCCGGCAACTAATTCTCGGTCTAGAAGAGGATCTCCTTGCAACATTTCAAAAGAGATTTTTAGAGCTAACAAAATATTAGTTGCTTGGCCAGGAATAGGAGGTTTACCTTGTTCGAGACGCATGAGGAAAGCATCTGGATTAATTTTAGTTTCTAAAGCTGTTCCTTGATCTATGAGAAATTGACGGGCAGTTTCATAATTCATATTAATAATTAGGTGGTAGGTTTTAGGTGTTATACCAATTTTATGTGAGGTGGCACAGAATGGGAAAAAGCATAAGTAATTTGTAGGTTGGGTTAAGCGATAGTGCAACCCAACAAAAACTCATATCGATTAATTACTGATCATAAAGTTTTTGTTTTTTTGTAATTAGGCCCTAGCCCTTACAATACTTAGTATTATTGCTCCAGCAAAATTACGAGCCTAATTATAACTGTTCTAATGAACATGATATTATTTGCTACTATTGATAATTTTCCGGCACTAGAAAATTACGATTTTATAATTAGATAGGAAAAAATTTTATCGTGACAAATCAATGTTGCTTAGACCGTTAAACTACGTCAATTATTGTTAATTAATGATGGTGAGAGACTTTGATTAACTTTGCTTAGAGTTTTGGACAATACTCCCAACTTTTAAACTAAACTGTGGCTAATATTAGCGACGCATTGGAGCTAATACTGGGTCTTCCTAAGAATCTTCAAAAATAGCTCTTTGTTGAATGAGGTCTTGTTTGAGTTGTTCATTCATTCCTTGGCTATTGCTGCTGAATTTTGTATTTATTACTTTACTGTTTTCTAATTTAGCTCCTCTGAGGTTAGCTCCTCTGAGGTTAGCTCCACTGAGGATAGCTCCACTAAGGTCAGCTCCACTGAGGATGGCTCCACTGAGGTAAGCTCCACTAAGGTCAGCTCCACTAAGGTCAGCTTCACTGAGGTCGGTTTCTTCGAGGTAAGCTCCACTGAGGTCAGCTCCACTGAGGATAGCTCTTCTGAGGTAAGCTCCACTGAGGATGGCTCCACTGAGGATGGCTTTTCTGAGGTCGGCTCCATTAAGGATGGCTTTTCTGAGGTAAGCTCTACTAAGGTCGGTTTCTCTGAGGTTAGCTCCTCTGAGGTAAGTTTCACTTAGGTAAGCTCCTCTAAGGATAGCTCTTCTGAGGTAAGCTCCACTGAGGTTAGCTCCACTAAGGTCAGCTCCACTAAGATTTAATTTGGGGTCAGCTCCACTAAGGTCGGCTCCTCTGAGGTAAGCTCCACTAAGGTCAGCTCCACTAAGGTCAGCTCCACTAAGATTTAATTTTTCGCTCCTTCGATAAGTTCTAATTTTTTGAATTAATAGTTCTTTTTCATCAACTCCAGTAACCGCAGCTTTAATTTTTGCCACATCAGTGTCAGAAATATCCCCAGTAATTGAAAATGCTAATTTTTCCTTTTCAGGCTCGATAAACTCAACATTTTTTATTGGCACATCAAATATTTCTGTTAATTCTTCAGAGTTAAATAATTTTTCTATTTTTTCCAAACCTTCTGGAGAACCTTTTAACACAAACTTTAAACTTCCTTCATCAACATCAACAATTGTTAATTCCGCATCATCCGCATCAGCAGCAATTTTTTGTAGATGTTTTTCAATTACTTTTAATGTGAGCTCGTGTGTAATATTGAGACTGCCAGTTATTATAAATGCTAATGCTATATTTTTCTCTTCTTTTGGATTCGGAATTTTTTCAGATGCATCGGCTGTAGAATGATTGTTATTAACTTGAATTATTATATTTTTGTCACCCCGTGAGGATTCCTCGTTATTCATATTATTAATTTAGATAGATTGCTTTGATTTACTTTTACTTTAAGAATCCATCTAAATCAGGAAATATTAGGTTATCTACTTCATCTGTCCCTATAGTAATATGTGGCTAATACCCCTCTATAAATTGGGGGAAATATCATATCAATTCCCCCCAATTAAACAGCCGTTTGCCTCTAGATTTTAAAGTCTACCAAACATCAATTCCTCCCCAAAATAATGAGGTGTAAAACTCCCATGTAAACCATAAGGAATATGATGCTTTAAATGCAAAATTGCCACAGGTTTTTTATTCAAATCTCTAGCATCCAAAATCACAACATCCGACCGATGTTCTGCCGCATCATACATCAACATCAATAACCAACCATCATCTTCATTCGCCCCATTCGGAAAAGGAACAAATAAAGGTTCTCCCGTAAAACCTCGCGGTGCAACACTAAAAATTTGACGTTCTCCTGTTTGCCAATCAATCTTTAATATTCCTTGTAAAGGAGCATTTCCTGTGGGAATATCTGCAGTGCCAATAAACAGATATCTATAAGCTTTTCCTACATTATTCGGATGTAAAGTTGGAAACTCACAACAACGACTTTCTACTACTTTACTTTCTACATTTTCCTGAGCAAGATTAATCTTAAATCTCCATAACTGACCTTCTGGAACTGAGTCAAAATCTACATCTTTAAAATTAGCGTCAGAGTCAACTTGTGGGAAAGATTCATAACAAATAGAATCTACATAAATATCCCCATTTTCTTCCCAAGCATTGCCATGATGAAAGACAAAACAAGGCTCAGTTTCCAAAATTTTCATCTCTTTACTACCATCACGAGGAATTAAAATAACTTGCGTTGATTTATTAGGTGAAAATTTCAAACATTGACCAGCACCTCGCAGTCCCAAGAAGAAAGGAATAGGATTTAAAGTAACAGGATTTTGGAAAAAGATACAATAATTTGGGGTAATTACCATATCGTGTAAAAAGGCAAAACCAGGAATCGAATTAGAGTAACGTTTGAATAATTTTCCCTGACTATTAAACTCAAAAATAGTGATAGTACTTGATAAACCAGGCTTTACAGAAAAGTTAACTAAAACATCTCCTTTACCATCCTTTCCTTTCTCAATTCTGGGGTGAGCAGAAAAAGCTTGACCTGGTTGTAAAATTCCATCTAAATCATCAAGTTTAATAGTTTCTAATGTCTTTGGATTTAACTGATGAGGTTCTGCTCCTTCCCACAATGCCAAAAGTTTATTTCCCCAATAAAGAATACCAGTATTGGCAATATTTTTATTTTTTAGGTCGAAAATATTAGCTAACCAACCACCAGGTTTTTGAGTGCCAAAAACGCCTCGATAGAGAATTTTTCCTGCTGCTTTTTCTGCCACATATCCTTCCGTTTTAACAAGGCTATTTCGGAAGTAGGCACGACCATTTTTAAAACCAATAGCACAAACCATTCCATCCCCATCAAAAGGATGAGCGATCGCCTGACCATTAATATCTAATAAACCGGGTCCGTTGCGGAAAAAAGTACCATTCAAATCTGCTGGTATTTCACCTTCTATATCATCAATCCAATAATCATATTCATTGGGTTGAGATTCATATCCTTTTTGCCAATCTTCACGAGTATAAGATGTAGATTTTTCTATTTGTAAATTTGCCATAATTAAATCCTAATTTATCAACTGTTTAAAGTTTTACACGAAATATCAATTTGAGGGAATTAAACTATCTCTATCGCTCAAGGGAGAAAAATCTGACTTAATTATAAATCAGAAACCAAAAATATATTCACTACTGTTTTGCCATACGCAATAGTAGAATTTCAAACCTTTCCACAAAGTAGACTCGAAACCAAAGGCGATCGCTCAACACAGAAAAAATCTGACTTAATTATAAATCAGAAACCAAAAATATATTCACTACTGTTTTGCCATACGCAATAGTAGAATTTCAAACCTTCCCACAAAATAGACTCCAAACCAAAGGCGATCGCTCAACACAGAAAAAATTCGACTTAATTACAAATCAGAAACCAAAAATATATTCACTACTGTTTTGCCATACGCAATAGTAAAATTTCACACCTTCCCACAAAATAGACTCCAAACCAAAGGCGATCGCTCAATGAATCAAAAATTCGACTTAATTACAAATCAGAAACCAAAAATATATTCACTACTGTTTTGCCATACGCAATAGTAGAATTTCAAACCTTCCCACAAAATAGACTCCAAACCAAAGGCGATCGCTCAAGGGAGAAAAATCTGACTTAATTACAAATCAGAAACTAAAAATATATTCACTACTGTTTTGCCATACGCAATAGTAGAATTTCAAACCTTTCCACAAAGTAGACTCGAAACCAAAGACGATCGCTCAACACAGAAAAAATCTGACTTAATTACAAATCAGAAACTAAAAATATATTCACTACTGTTTTGCCATACGCAATAGTAAAATTTCACACCTTCCCACAAAATAGACTCCAAACCAAAGGCGATCGCTCAAGGGAGAAAAATCTGACTTAATTACAAATCAGAAACTAAAAATATATTCACTACTGTTTTGCCATACGCAATAGTAGAACCTCAAACCTAAGAAAGAAAGGGATAATATCATGTCCGGAAATTAGTGATGAAAAAAACCCAACTGTGTATACATGGCAAATCTCTTTATTCTCCCTACTCCCTATTCCCCTGTACAGACGAAAAGGTCTTCGCCCCTAGTTATTGATAAGTATTCAACCGCACATGATATTACACCTACGACCTACCACCTATTTTTAGTTTTGAGAGTTTTTACCACTAGGAGTTGGTACCATTTCTGGTAAATATTCTGGTAAAAAATTATCTCTACCAACTTCAGAGCTAATAGAATTCAGCTCTAATACTGATAGAGAATTAATATTTTCATTTTCCTCCATTTGAGCATTAGCTGCTGGTAACCAATTTAGTAAAAATAATGGCAATAAGGTAGATAGGTTAGTGATAACTATTAACAACCACAAATTATCAAAATTTGTCTCTGTAACTTCTAACCAATGCATTAACAATGCACCTCCTTCATGGGAGATAAGTCCAGCTAAATTATAGATAGACATTAATAAAGCAAACAGAGTTGCTTCTACTCCCGGTGGGCAAAGTCTAGCAGCTAAAACTAATACAGGCATGAAAGCAATTTCTCCCATTACTGTTAGCACTAAACTATCTCCTAAACTAAACCAATGGTCATCGATACCTAAACTGCGGTTAGCATGAGTAACTAGCAGTAAAGTAGTCATTCCTAAAACAGCAGAAATAACTATAGACCATCCGAAAATTTGCCGAAAAGGAACAGATTTAAAAAAGCGTTGAAATAGCCAAACACCTATAAAAGCAGCAATACTTGTTACTAACCGTATCCTGCCTAAAAATTCTGGTTGAAATCCTAATTCGTTTGTGGAAAAGAAAAAGAAAGCTGACTCAGAATTAGGGGTTGCCTGCCAAAGAAAAAGGAAAGCGGTTGGTAATAAAATTGATTTTTTGGTAACGGCTATTTTTACCTGTTTAATTTGCTGTTTTACATTGTCAAAATTAATCCCAATAGTAACTTTCTCTTCATCAATTAACCAGGCTACAGCAGAAACAATCAAAGGAAAAATAGCTGTCATTAAAAATACAGTTTGATTGCTAAAATGCTCCAGTAAATAACCACTCAAATAAGCAGTTATTAGTCCTCCTAATGCTGAAGCTGCCCAACATAAAGATTGTAGAGAACCCGTACTACTAACAGATTCTTTTTGCACTCTTTGTACAACTAAAGAATCAACTATTACATCACTAATAGCTACCGATAAAGAACTCAGAGCGATCGCTCCTGTAGCTGCTAGTGGAGTATGTACCCATTTTGCCAATGCTACCCAAGAAAACGCCCCCAGTATCCCAGAAAAAATCATATAAGGTCGTCGTCGATAACCTAATATTGGTACTCCGTCTGAAATAAACCCAAAAACAGGTTTAATCATCCACGGTATGACCACAACGCCCAACATTGCCGATACTTCAGCGGGACTCATGGCCAATTCATCCTTGAGAAAGAAGCTGACAGCAAGACGTCCCAACCCTAAAATTCCTTGGACGAAGTAAACAAGCAATATAGCCATGAGTTCCGGTGTCGGTTCATTGCCAAAAAATACTCTCTGTTTGAGGGATTTTTTGAGCTTGATTATCCCTTGAGAAGATATGAACATAAGTTAACACTTATTAACATTTTTTAACCAATATCATCTTATCTTAACTAGCCATCAGCTATCAGCTAGCCTCCTAGGTCGGAACTACGTTAACAGCTATCAGCCAATTTGTGCATATATTAGACACCTGTTTGCGCAGTATTTCCTCAGGAAAGGCTTTTAAATACTACTTTTTCGTAGATTTTTCGCCAATCACAGGACAATTTATCAGGACTTACGTAAAGGCACTATTTATAGAGTATAAAGACGATTGGACAATAGTTATGAGTACTATATATAGCGTATCTGCGTAAATCCTATTTATATCAAAAGTATGAAATTAAAGTTATAGCGATCGCCACAAAGAAAACTAATCTAAAATCTAAAAACCCAGGCGCTATAGTTAAAAAAACATCAATCTATGATTCACACTATCTATATCTATAGCGATCGCCACAACAAAAACCAATAGAACTTACGCAGATACACTATATATAGTACTCATAACTATTGGACAATAGTTACTGGACTCTATACACAGTGTCTTTGCGTAAGTCCTGACTTTTTTACTTTTTTCGTCGATCAAATTCCGAGTAAATAATTAAGTATAAATACTTGCTTTTATGATTACTCAATCGCGACAGCTATGATTTTGTTCTAAAATTCTGTCTCCTGTCTCTTGACTCCTTCTTAGGTTGCTACATTTTGTCGTGCGGAATGTAGGCTTAAATATCACTTTTTCGTAGAGTCATATCATGTCCGGTAGCATCGTTTGTGTATAAAATTAAGGTGACACTCTTGAGAAAACCTTCTGCCTCCTGCCTCTCTTGGTGCGCATTCCCTTGCGTCTAACGCCGACGCGGGGTCGCACCGCTCCTGCCTTCTGCCTTCCTTCCACCAAAGTCTAATTATTCAACCGGACATGATATCATGGCCTACAATAAGACAATTCATATCAAAAGTATGAAATTTATTTTGATTATCTCTATGTATTGCTGATTTTTGGGAATTTTTGCAATATTTACGATTTGAAATTGAGTCTCTTTAAAAGCATCAACTGTAGTTTGAATTGAAGTATAATAAAATATTATAAATTCTCGCCAAATTTTGCATCAATTATCATCAATGACTAAGTTTTTAATCCCTTTTCAGAGTGATAGGAAATGGGGGTATAAAGATCGAGCTGGAAAGGTTGTAATTCCGCCAAAATTAGAAGCAGCAAGTGAGTTTTCTTTAGGAGTAGCAAAAGTCAAGATTAATAATCAAATTCAATATATTGACTCTAATGGAAAATTTTTGGATGTTAATCAACCACAAGAATCAAAAAATTATCATGATGAAGTAGCCGATAATACTGAAGAATTAATACGGTTTAAAGTCAACGATCTGCATGGTTATAAAAATAGAGAAGGAAAAGAGATAATACCTCCTACTTATGTATCATCTTGGCAATTTTCTGAAGGTTTAGCACTTGTAAAACGAGACAAAAAGTGGGGTTATATAAACTATAAGGGGAAAATTATTATTGATTTTATCTATGATTTTGCTGATAGTTTTAGTCAAGGAATAGCAAGGGTAAGGCTAGATAAAAAATATGGTTATATCAATAATTGTGGAGAGGAAATTATTCCAATTTGTTATGACGAATTAGGAATGTTTAATGGAGAACTAGCATTTTTTAAGCAAGGAAAAAAGAGGGGATATATTAATAAAAGGGGAGAAGTAGTTGAAACACCTACTAATCAAGATTTACCAAAGCAAAAACAAGTCAATCTAAAATGTCAATATGCCAAAGCAGAGCAAAGTACAATAACAAAAAAACAACTGGAAAATACAAACTATTCACGCAGCAGAAGAACACGCAAAAGAAGTAGCAGCAAAGTCAAGAATTAAAATATAGTGCTTCTCAGATTCATGAGTTACACTTGTTTTTCTTCTTTTCTATTTCCTATTCCCAGTTAAAATATTCCCAGTTAAGGTTTTCCCTAAAACCCATAACTTTGTACCTCACAAATATAATAATTGCTATATTCCCTAGATACACTGACCTTTTTACAGCAAAATTAAAATTATGATTTTTTTTGATTCAGGAGATGGTATTTATACTCCCAGATTTATTTCTGCTTCCTGCCTTATAAATCACATTCCCCATATCAATTTGCCATATAGAAACCCCGATTATATGTTCATAAATATGCGCGTTTTTTTAGCTAGGAGTTAGGAGACAGGAGGGAGTTCATTAATTGATAATGGATAATGGATAATTGATAATTACCTCTGGTTAAAACCGCTACGGAATTGAATATCAGGAGATATTATTTCTTTTCTTGGTCGATGGTCGGCCAGCGAGGAGACCCGTTCTTGCAGACCCGCTCCGAAGATCGCCATCCCACCCTTCGGGAAGCTGCGAAGATAGACCACTTTTTTTCCCTTTAAAAGGGGAGGCTTCAAGGCGCGAATTATTTAATTATTAATTATTAATTATTAATTATTCGGTAAGAGGAAAGAGAGAAGATGTGGGGAGAAATAATACAAAAAACACTGCTTGCTGATGATTTTTCCTCAAAATTGATGCGCGAAAAGACTTGACTACCATAATTATATAGATATCAAATGGGTTCTATACAAAAAATAGTATAAAAATCGGTGAATTACCAAATATTTAGACTCTACCAATCATGATAATAAATCAATAATAAACACTTGATTTATCCTGGCAATTAGCAATAAATATTCACCTCTCAATACTGACTACTAAGTAGGTGAACATAAATAAATGCAATATTAGAGAGGGCTGATTTTTAAACTTATCACGCTTAATTCAAAGCTTTCGGTCAAACCCGCCCCTACAATTTTTTTAACGTTTAATTAGACCTACCTACTTACTGACTACTTATCCTTTATACTATGTTTTGAACTGCGAAATGTAGGTGATAAATATGTTTCAAAAAAGTCGTCGTCGTTTAGCAATTTGGTACACTACAGTCACAGCTATTTTATTACTTATATTTGTCACAGGATTTTATATCTATTTCCGAAATACCTTGATCGAACGCATCGACGATACCTTACTTCATGTCGTAGAAGTAGTAGAGCGATCGCTAGTCATCGAATCTTTTCCCACTAAAAATAGTAAAAAATTTCGTGTTAACCTCGAAGCTAGCTTTCGAGATAATGCCAAAACAGTAGAAGATGACCATATCGACCTTGAATGGTTTAGCTCCACAGGAGAACTAATTTGGTCAACCTTTTCCGCTCCCCTAAATATTCCCATACATTCCAACCGCACTGGAGAAACAGTACGAATAACTCCTCACTTGGAAAAAATTGAAACATTACAACAACCAATAGACAATAATTTACTACTACGACAGATAACAGATAGAGTAGAAATCGATCGCCAAGTCTTAGGATATTTGCGAGTCAGTCATCCTTGGTTTGAAGTAACAAAACCAATTCGCCAATTAATGCTAGACTTAAGTATCATTACCTGTTTAGTCATAATTTCAGTAGGAGCAATTGGTTGGTTACTTTCTGGGTTAGCAATACAACCAGTACGGGAGTCTTATCAACATCTGAAAAAATTTACTGCTGATGCTTCCCACGAACTTCGCAACCCCATAGCAATGATTCAAACTAATGTACAAGTTGCTTTAGCAGACCGGGAGTTAGGATCATCCGAACATCAGCAACAACTACAAGTTATCGAACGTTTGACTCGTCGGTTAGGAAAACTGGTAGATGATTTACTATTTTTGGCACGTCAAGATAGTGGAATAGTACAGTCGCAGTTTTCATCAGTACCTTTAGATGCTTTATTGATAGAAGTAGTAGAAGAACAACAAGCGATCGCTACTGCCCAAGAGATAAATCTAGAATTAAAAATCTCCCTACCCGACCTTATTGAAAAGTTAGTTGAAGAAGGAGTCAGGAGTAAACCCACCCCTAACCCCTCCCAAGAGGGGAACTCAGGAGTCAGGAGGGAAAGTTGCATGGAGTATCTCACCCCAAACAATTTTGAACACCGTGTAGACGGTGGGGTATTAAACCCGCAAAAAAAAGATAAAAATCAAGACACATCTCCAAGCATCAAAAATCTTACATCTGAGGAAGATATTACACTCATAGGAGATTGGGATCAACTAGCTAGGTTATTTACAAATCTGATTAGTAATGCAATTCAGTATACCCCATCTGGTGGTCAGATAGTAGTAGAGTTGCAGCGCTTTCCCAAAGTCAAAAAAGCAACTTTGAGGACTCACAAAGGGAAACTAGGCAATAGCTCTGAGAGTAGTGGAGTAATTTTCAGAGGTTATCAAAACCTTAAATATAAATATGATTGCCTTCAAGTAACAGTCAAAGATAATGGTATTGGTATTCCAATTGATACTTTATCACGTTTATTCGATCGCTTTTATCGAGTAGACCCTGCTCGTTCACATCATGGTACAGTTGGGTCAGGTTTAGGGTTAGCGATCGCCCTAGCTATTATAGAAAATCATTATGGCCAAATATCTATCGAGAGTCATCCTCAAGTTGGTACTATGGCCAAAGTTACTTTGCCGATCGTAAATGTTTAAAGAGGACTCCCATTATATATGACTATATTTATGTATAACTTTTACTATACCGTTTCACGGAAGTCAGATAGGGGAGGCGTCGGCTCCCGCGTAGCGCTATAAAACCTGCCCACAAGTAGTTTCCACCCACCGCTTAAAAGACGGTGGTTTCCCACTTACCGATTTTTTATGATGATTCAATATCTTTCTAAACTTGTTGAAAAAACTCCGATCATTAGTACCATTTGTAGCAGTTTAATGATGGGACTAATTACAGTTGCTCTAGCTGGAGGGCCTCCACCTGGTACTACTAAGCCACCTACTCAACCTTCAAGAAAAGAACCTGCTGAAGTTGAAGAGAATACAGAACCTCGTCGTCGTCAACCTCCTGCTAGTAAACCATCTGGTCGTCAAGGAAAACCAGTAGAGGCAGAACCAGAGAGAAGTGAGCCTCCTCGCCGTCAACCCCCTAATGTAGGAAACCCTGCTGGCCAGCAGCAAGAGATTAATGAAATACCACCACAATTTCCTGAACCAGCAGGTAGAGTTACCCCTGTGGAAGGTCTCGTTACTCTAAGATTGATTAATCAAACGGATGCCGTAATTAAATATCAGGTAATTGGTGGCCGACATAGGACTCTAGGAGAAAGGTCAGTAGTAGAAATATATGAATTGCCAGTCCCATTAACGTTAACCTACCAACGTCCTGATGGAGGGTTATTATTAGTAAGTCCTCGGGGTATTTCTCCTAGAGTATTAGAGGTGAGGTTTAATTCCACAGAAAATTTTGATTTAGATACTAAGTCACTAAATATTACTGGGGGAGGAGGAGTATTTTTGAACTAGGTTAATTTAAAGACAAATTTGAGGTCTGAAGTTTTTAAGTTACCATCTACATAACTTTCAATCCTAAGTTAAATTTAAAAAATTTCGGCAGAAGACCTACTTCATAGGGGACGTTTTGCTAATGCAAAGCTTTCCTAAGTAATTCTATGGAAACGCAAACAGCATGAATACCGAACAATGTTGTGCAATAGCTAAAGAAAGAGTTGCTTGGTAGATAAATTAACGATCGACCTTAGACAGAGAAATGTTTTTTGTGACTTTTGCCTGTTCCCTATTTGGTAAATATCTGTCTTTGAAATATCAGGACTTCTACCATAGCGCAGTCTTGACCTTAACTAAATCAGGATTCTGGTTATTTTGAAACTTTGAGAAACTGATTTATACTCGTACTAACTTGTTTCATATCATCATTAAAATAGATAGCTTTAATATCCTCTGGTAAATTATTATCTAGATGATGGTATCCCTGCTGCAACAAAGATTTTATCTCCTGAGATGAAATAGTTTCTCCCTCAGCTTGGAGATATGCTGCAATTCTTGTTTCACTCCAGTGAAAAGTCTGAGACATTAACAGAATCAAGCGCAGTAGTGCCTCTAACTGGTCTAATACTTGCTTAACATAGCACCATAAAGGTGGTGGAGCTACCTGTAAAGAATAACGAATTGATTCAACAGGAGGAATTTCTGCTTGGTTAAGACTAATAGCTGTAACATTTATTAACCAATTCTGGAGAGTAGTATTTTCGTTGGTTGGATCTGCCCCCTCTCGTAAATCTAGGCCACGCAGTTCATAAAATATATGTTGCCAAGTTTGGGCAAATAGATAATCTGCTTGAACAGGAGATCGCACGGAATGTTGAATTAAAGTTTGGACTATCATACCATAGCGACAAAAAATCGCTACGAAGTATTTTCCTTGGTCTGGATAGTTTTGAAATAAGGTTAATAGTTCCTGGTCACTATGATGGAATAGTGACTTAACTATAGGGTGATTAGATTCAGGAAATGTGTAAGTAGGGTCTGTTTTTAGCATAAAGTATGAAAAATTTAGATTAATGAATATTCGGTCGAACCACTATTAATTCTAAAATAAGGCAATTAAAATTATTAAAAAGCTTTCAATTCCTAATTCTATGCACTGCTTTTTTAGGCTGAAGCGCTGAAGCGCTAATAGCTGATAGCTAGTTAAGCTGTTCAGAATTTAGGCATTGCTAAATAAATTTATGATATTACATAAGTCAGATGTTAGGAGATGAAAAGGAGTTTTTTCCTAACTATTAGAGTGGAGAGAGGTCTAATAAACATCTCCAATCATAAAAAATCAAATCAATTATCGCACATAAATTACTAATTCTTTCCGCCTACTCCCTCTTTTCTGGCTATGCTTTATAAACATCTTTCTTAAGAGTAAACTTGACAAAATATACAAGTTATGTATAAGTACTTGAGAGACTTTTTCCTCAAAAATAATGTATTGAAAAGTACATTTTTTTGAGAACTTAAGCAGCGATCGCTACTGCTAAATTGACTTTTTCTCTCTTCTCCCCTGCTCCCTCTCTTGGTGCGCTACCAGATGCGTCTGTCGCACCCCGCGGGGTTGCACCGCTGCTCCCCTGCTCTCCACAAAGTTTTCAGAAGTTCCTGATAATGGATAGCTTTTCTGGAGATGTCTAATATATTCTGTCCATGGCCCTATGTCCTCCCCACTGTTCAACAATTTTATCGTCGTATTCATCAGAAATTGCTAAAACTGCTTTTACAGATGCTTCTAATTCTGGTTTATCGCAAGTAGAACCAACTATTGTATGTTCAAATATAATACTATTATTTTCATCTATACCAAAAGCACCAAAGCGCATTTTACTATTTTCTTGCAGTAAAAATTTCATCAAATCTGCTTTTAAATCTACATTTGTCACCACATAGGAGCGAGTATTAATTATTGCCTCATTATCTCCCCAAGCAAAAACAGATATTTCAACTAAAGCAGAACCCATAAACAAAGTAACACCTGGTAAATCTTGTCTCACACAGGGAAATTTATCAAATAATTCTCTCATCCAGAGAGAAATTTTGTTGTAGCAAGCTTCTTGTACATTCGTCTCAAATTGCATTATTTTTCTCCAAAAGCTTTACTAGAAACTAGCCATTACAAAAAAATATAATAACTATAATATATCAATTTTTGCAGTTTGAGATAAAATAGACTGTAAGTTTATGATTTTCTTAGGATACAATTATGAGTGAAATATTAACACCTAGTTTAGTAGCCCAAATTCTCACTGCATTAGGATCGGTGGGTTTTTTATTCCTGGCAATTCAAGCATTGCGACTACTAAAACAATAACTATTAAAACAACAATGATGTTGATACATTGATTTCTATCGGGTGGTTGCAGTAATATTCGATCAAAAGCCAGTTATTTTGAGATTATTTAAACATCTCCAAAAATCAAAAATAAAATCAATTATTATCCATAGATTCTTAATTATTTATCCGGTTTTCCCTCTTTTATAGAGATGTCTATTAAGCGATCGCTCTGTAATAATGTCCAGTTAATCTCATCCTCGACAAACTTTCTCTTCTATCCTTCTTTGCCTGATTTTCTCCCTATTGCCTACTCCCTCTAATACCAATTTAAAAAAAGAATGTTACGAATAATTGGGGGTGATTAAAAGATTTTATCAAAGATATCCCTTTGATGAAAAAGATAAGTTTTAACCTAAAAAATGGTATAGAAGCCATTCATTCTGTACGTCGCCAATCCGACGGCTCCCCTACCTGTACGGGCAAACTGCCGTTTGCCCTACCACTGACTCCTAAGAAATAGCCTAGCTATTTGTAACAAAAATTTATCAAGTTAGTATAATACCATGTCCGGATGATTAACTATAATAAAAATGTTATATTGAAGCGCTCTTGAAGGAATATCCCAAATTTCTGCTCCGTTTCCAGTGTTCGATCTTGAGCTTACACCTACGACCTACGACCTAAGAACTTTCTAATGTTAAAAAATGTACCCTTCCAGAGGCTTCACCAACAATAATTTTTACTCCATCTTCTGCCACAGCGCAACATTCTAAGGAACTCTCTCCTGTAAAATGGGCGATCGCCCGTCGCTTTTCTAAGTCCCAAACTTTGAGAGTATGATCGTCAGAGGCAGAAATCACTTGCTTACCATTTGGTGTAACTGCAACGGAACTTACCCAGTCACTATGACCGCTCAAACTAAATAGTTCCTCTGCAGTTTCCAAGCACCAAACTTTAATAGTTTTGTCAAAAGACCCAGAAATCACTCGCTTACCATCTGGTGTTACTGCCAAAGCTTTCACCCACCCATTATGACCGACTAAAGTAGAAACTTCTTCTCCAGTTTCCAAGCACCAAACTTTAATAGTTTTATCAAAAGACCCAGAAATTACTCGCTTACCATCTGGCGTTACTGTCACTGAACTTACCCAGTCAGTATGTCCTATCAGAGTAGCAACCTCCTTTAAAGTTTCTAAACTCCAGACTTTTACAGTTTGGTCAGATAAACAGGCGATCGCTCGTTTACCATCTGGTGTAACTGCCACAGCAAAAATACATCTAGTATTACCTTCTAAACTCAACAATTCCTGTGCTGTTTCCCAACTCCAAACTTTGAGAGTGTTATCATCAGAAGCTGAAATAATACGTTTGTCTGGTAATGCTGCTACGGAATTAACTCGATCAGTATGACCTTTAAGAGTACAAACTGATTTTGTTGTGTTTAAATTCCAAACCTTAATTGTATTATCCCAAGACGCTGATGCTGCTTGTCGAGCTGGTAGCGCTACTGCTGCATTTACCCTATTAGTATGTCCGATCGGAGGTGGTAATTCTACAGAAGTATCAAGACTCCACACTTTGAGAGTAAAATCATCAGAACCAGAAATTATGCGTCCATCTGGTAAAACTGCAACTGCATATACTGAATCAGCATGACCTTTGAGAGCAAATAACTCTTCTCCTGTCTGGAGACTCCAAACTTTGAGAGTATTGTCGGAAGCAGCAGAAATAATTCCCTTATTGTCTGGAGCTACTGCTACTGCATTTATCCCTTTGGTATGACCTTTGAATGTCAAAATAGTTTTTTGACTGTGCAGATTCCAAACTTTAATTGTGTTGTCAGAAGAACCGGAAATCACTTGTCCTTCTGGAAGTGTTGTTACACTTCTCACACCACCCGTATGACCTTTTAGTGTCAATACTTCTTCTTTTGTCTGGAGATTCCAAATTTTGAGAGTGCGATCAGATGAGCCTGAAATAATTTCTTGATCAGATAATACTGCTAACGAATTGACCCAACCTTTATGACCAGTGAGGGTAATTTCTTCTTTTTGTGTTTCAATATTCCAGACTTTAATCGTATTATCTGAAGAACCAGAAATTAATCTACCATCTGGTAATACTGCGACTGCTCTTACTCCTCTTGTATGACCAGTGAAAGTGAGAAATTCTTGAGTTGTTTCTAGGTTCCAAATTTTGATGCTGAAGTCATCGGAGCCAGAAATCACCCATTTTTCATCTAGTAATGCTATAGCTCTAATTCTGCCTCTGTGACCAGTTAAGGTTGCTATTTCTTTCCCTGTTTCCAGGTTCCAAACTTTGAGAGTATTGTCAGCAGAACCAGAAATTACCAATCCTTCTGGGGTAACAACTACTGCATTTACCCACCCAGTGTGACCGATGAAAGTGCGTAACAGTCTACCTCCAGGAGGTGTGAGACTTGGTGCCATTGGTTTTAACCAGGGCGATCGGTTCCAGGATTTTGCTTGTTGTAGCATTTTCTGAATTTCTGGTATTTCAAAAGATAGCAGTCGCCCCCACAATTGTCCTGGTAGTTGCGTTTTATCTTCCACAAGGATATGAGATGATAGTTCAATTGCCCCTTGAATTAATTTTAGAGTTTTAACTTTTTCACTTGAAGTCCATACATTAGAATGCATGGCTTCCTCATAATCATTTAATAGATATTCTACTCCGAATAAATATAGTCTTGATTCGATAAAATCAAAATCTGTGAGTAAGCGATGCAATTGCTCTGTATCAGATTCACTCACGAGAAAACCTGGTAAAGTTTCTAAGAGATAGTATTGATCTTCTAGGGGCATTTGAGCTAAATTTTCTCTAAACTCACCCATTTCAATTTCCTTGTTATACTGATGTAAACTAATAGATATCTGTGCAAAATTAATTTAACATCTTTAAGCAGGGAGTAGGGAAAAAAATATACTTGTATGCTTGAGCAGTAGATATAAAAATAATTTTGCCCACCTATTTAATATGACCATCAAATATACAATTAATTTAGCTTTAGTACTTATACATTTTATACATTTATAATATGGGGAATGAAGATTAAGGTAGAAAAGCAGTGCTTAAAGTAACGTACAGGAGTCAGGAAGGAAGAGAAGAAAAAGTCAAGATAATTTCAGTATTTCTTCGGTACTATAACGTATCTTCCTCATTGCGACCGATAGGGTTTGCGGAGTATTCCGGAACGGAAAACAATCTCAAGTCCTAGTTTTTCGTACCTCATGGGTAATATCATGTCCGCTGGGGCGCGTTTGTGTAAAACCAAGGGTGAATATCTACAGGAAATTTACGTTTTTTCAAGCTTTTAAGCCTTCTTCCGTCTTCCTTCTTCCTTCTTCCTTACCTTCAAGCTTACAATACCGATGCTACCGGACATGATATAATATCAAATCCGTTTTATTGAACATAAAAAAATTCTTCAATCGTCATAACTACGCTCATCTTTGTAATTCTCTCTCCTCCTGACTCCTAACTCCTAACTTCCCCTCCCCTCCTGGGAGGGGCGAGGGGTGGGTTGACTCCTCCTGACTTAACTATTCTATAACTGTTTAACCGGATTTGATATAATTCCTAATTTACAGCGTTTTTGCTGATTTATAAACCACATCATCACAATCAAAACCTTGTAGGGACGTTCCATGGAACGTCCCTACAGTGGTCTACCCAAATGAAAACTGCTGTAATTACCATTATTTAGGCACTTCCTCTGCTTGAGTTATATCATGTCCGGATAAGAGTATGATAAAAAAAATTTCTCTTTCTTCTTCTTTCTTCCATCCTGACTCCTGACTTATTACTCCTGACTCCTGACTCCTTCGTCGTTTATTTGTAACTGTTCAACCGGACATGATATTGACGTTCCAACTTCTACTTCAGTATCTTCGCCACAAAAGGTGGAGGATGACGGTCAAATTCAGCTTGAGCTTTATTCGTATAGTCCAAGGAATTTTCTAAATATTGTCCTACCGCTTCGCGATCGCGCAAATAATACAAAATTGTTGGATAAACTTGCTCCAAACTAATATCAAGTTGCACTGATTAACCACAATATAAAAAGATGAAAAAGATAGCATACTCCTCAAGAGTCATCTTATAGATGACTTAAGCTATTAGCCAATGATTTCAATCCTTGGCGAGCCATTTCATCCGCTTTTTGTGTATCCTAACTTCCAGTTCCAAATCATAATTTTTAGGCATTTTTGTAAACCATTCCTAACAAATTATTTTTGATTTGTTTTTCCATACTTTCGATTTCAATTAATGATTCTACTTCTTGGACGATATCTTTTCGGTAAAGAAAGTCTTGAAATGCAGCATGATATATGCTATAAACTGGTTTTCCTTCTGTTTGATAAATTCGCAGAAATTGTGCCCACTCATCCAGAATTTCTTGAACTATTAAGGAAATTTCTCCACTAAATTTTGCTAACATTCTGCAGGATACTGGTTTACGAGTTTTTGTTAAGAAATATATGACTTTTAATTTAGTTACAGGCAATGGTTTGACATTCATTTTCATTCGATGCCAGTGTTGATCGTAATATTTCTCTAAACCTTGAGGTAAACTTTCTAAGTTAATATCTCTATAGTTACCTTGCTCAATATCATCAAGTACATATTTTAAATACATGAAATTATTTTCACTATTGCTGGCTATAGATTCGACAAATTCTTCTAATGTTAAGCCTCTTTGTTCGATCCATTCTTTTACTGCTGGTCGTTTTGTGCGCAGACGAATAAATAGTTTGACATCTTCTAGACTTTCATTAGGATAAATCATTAAGTCAAAAATCTTCTGCGGTGCCGAAATGACTAACGGTAGTGGGTCAGACCTCTTAGTAAGCAGAAAATAAACTTTATTGGGTAAGTTTGCTGGTAAGTAAAGCACATTAGCCGCTCCACTTTGACTACTTAAATCGACTTCATCTAAAGCATCAACTGCAATTATGAGTTTTTCTCCTGGTGTTAGTTGGGCACTAATTTCGTTTAGTAGTTTTGATAGAAAGTTGCCATTGCTAGTGTTATCCGGATGTAATGGTAGTTCATAAGGCAAGTTATAGCCTTCAATTAACTGGGTACAGATACTCTTAAGAAAATCTTCAGCCCTAGTTCTACCTTCTGATAATAAATTGAAATAGGCAAGACAACTTGTGCGACGTACATATTCGGCTATGATTGTACTTTTGCCTACTCCTGGGTCTGCTTCGATGATAAAATATCCTTTAGATTGGTTATGGATGAAATCTTCAATGGCATCAAAAACAAAACTCCGTCCCAAAAATCCTTCAGTTTTATCTGCTATTAATGCAGCAAAGTCAGCAGGTATTACCTGACATTGTTGCATCTGTTTACGCAGCAGTAATATTAACTGTTCTAAGTGAGTATTAGCTCCACCAATACCTGCAATTATTCTGTCTATATCTTGACGGTAGTCGCCAACAAATTGATCGACTCTTCTCTCTATTTTGTTGGTCACATCAACAAGACAACTGATATCTTCACCTGCTGTTGCTAGCATATCGTGTACTAAGGCTTGAAATACTGTACTTTCTGTTCTCAGCTCGTGGCGAAATTGATGGACTGTAATTGACACTAATTTAGTTTCCACTAGCACAGATAATTCTTTTGGAGCGTGTTTGAGCCACTTATCTTTGCTTTGCAGTCTAGACATCACGACTTTCACTATTGCTTCTTCTTCTCTACCTTGAGGTAGATGAGTTATTCTTTGCTTGTGTGTTTGCACTAAATCTAGTATCATTAGTGCATCTTTCTCCATTTCTGTTAGTCTGCCTTCAATTTCAGCTTTATCTTGCCTCCACTGGGATAGTTGTTGAGATTCTTTACGAATTACCTGTAAAGCCTTACAATATGAAGTGACTAACGCTGTCTGTATTACCTGATTCTTTTCATCAGCTTTCTTTGCTGCCCACTTACTTACCCAATGCCATGTGACACTGGTTGCTTGTTCAAGTCCTGCACCCGCAAAAAGGGTTAATATCTCTATGAGCATAGTTTAGTACCCTTGACTTATACCATATTTAGTGATATATAATAATTTTAATAGCATAGCTTAAACTTAATATTTACCACAATTTGATGTTTTTGGAAAGAGTTATCGTCACAATTATGGTTTTTTAGTCCAATTGAATTCTTTTTTTTGATTCATCTATTATTGCTGGGATCAAGCTATAGTTTGATTTTTGATTTTTTTACCTCCTAAGAAAATCAAATATATTTGCGATAATAAAAATTCTTTGCTTGCTTATTACAGTTTTTGTTGATTAGACATCTTCAGCCAATCAATTAATTAGTTATCAGCATTTCAGCATTTCCGTACCGGAATGCTCCGCAAACAGTTTTCAGAGTGCTAAAAGCTTGGGTTTAAATCCCCTATTCTAGCTTGTCTTTTTTATCCCTATGTCTATTGTGGCTAACTTAGCTAGGAAATAATTATTTTTTACAGTTGTTTTGAAGATATGCGATCGCTATTATTTGAATTTATGAAAATCAACCTTTAGATGAAAATTAGTAACATCAAAAAAAAATACAGATTGACAATATTATACATAATTATTTAATGTTATGAGTGTTAAAATATTCAAGTTAATAATTAAAATATTACTTTCTAACTCTAATAGCCTAATACCTCATCTATTATAGATCATTCAATAGAGAAAAGCTACTAGAGGCTAAAATATATAATGTTTTTATTTCAGTAATAATAAAATTTAGTAGTTAGTAGCTCTAGATATAATAGTAACATTCGCTGCAATTCCAAAATTTGAAGCTGTTTGAGAAGCGTGCCAATTACCTATTACCCATTGACCTTCACAGATATTATTGGTATTCAATCGTTAGCGCAACTCCCCTAGAAGGGGGCACATGATATAAGTGCCATATATGCCAATCAGTGCAACAATAGTATTGATTCAGAATTAATACTATTAGCAGATTAATGGACATTATCGAATTTTTGCAGTTGAGTGCAGGTCAATGGTTTTCCCAACGCACGATTCACAATTTAGTTTCCGGGGAGTTGCAAGCAGGCAAATCAGAAGTAAATGTTGAAATATTAGAAAAAACAAATCCCACAGTAATCAGGTTGTGCGAACAACATCAAACTGACCCAAGTGTAGCTCAATTAGTAGGGTTGCAGATTAACTGGAATGGTACTATCAACCGAGAGCAAGTGAAAGATATAGGTGCAACAATGTTGATAGTTATTCCTAATTCTGACGACCCCCACCAAGGTAGATTATTGCAAGATAAAGGGGATGGTAAGAGTACAAATATCAGTGGTCGATATATTATGGGGAGTGATGATGTTTTAACATTTATTACTGAGTCGGAAGATTTATACGCGGAAGAACGTTTCTGGTATTTGATGCCTAATTTACGGTTACGCACCAGTGTAGTTAAAAGACCATTAGGTTTTACTCTAGCTTCTTTTTGCTCAGAAATTCGCCGAGTGAAAAATTAAACTGGATCATGTTGGTTGCTTGATCGTCAGAAAACATCTCCAAAGAAGAATCTGTAGGGGTGAGTTATTTGTATCTTACTTGATAAACTCACCCTAACATGTTATATCATGTCCGTTTAATTAGTTATATGAAATACAAAAAATTGTGCAAATATACCAATCTCCCCATCTCCCCATCTCCCCATCTCCCCATCTTCTCATCAATCATCTGTAGCAAGAATTAACCTATTTGATTGCTCTTGTGTACTTTCTATTTTCTGCGATGCTTCTGTCTATTTAACTCGATCGGGTTTGCTCTGATTCGATCGCGATGCTTGACTTTTTTTTACAAATGCTTTTAGTTTAGTATAAAAATCAGTGTGTTTGATCTTAGACTGATTTGTTTTTACTGGAATATGCTCTACCAGGTCTTGAGCTGTATTTTTTGAGCTTGCCTTGAAGGGGTTTGAGGATGGATCGACTGATGTAGATGTAGAATACTCAGGAGGTTTGGATTCAGAGAAACTAGGTAGTGTCTCTGGTTGTAAAGACTGAGTATCTATCTGAGATGTTAAATTTGTGAGAATATTTTTAGTAATAATATTTTGAAATTCAGAGTTGAAATGATAGACTGGTTGACCACGACGTTCCCATAATGTCAAGATTTGCTCAACACAGACAGCTTTGTAACGTCCAAGATATAGTGCCTCAACTACTGCTAAGAGAAGCCACTCTACTTGATACTTATTGTGCCAACGAGTAATAAGTTGCTCAGAAGTCTCATCAGCAAGGTCAAAATCATACTTATTTAATAGAGCCTCTGGTAAAGCAAATGTTGATGACTGTTCTGTCATTGGCCTTTGATTTTTTGCTAATAGATAATACCATTTTTCTTACAGCAGTTTCGGAGTTAGTGAGGTAAAATTTTTAGGACTTTAGGCAACAGCTCATCTGGCAACAGGCAACAGAGAATTAATAAACTGTACCTCACTATCCGGACAAAGTGCTGTAATTATTGAGGGAGATTCAATAAGAGTGGAGAATGGGGAACAAATAAAAGTTAAATGAAGTTATAAATTCACTTTCTTACATGATGAAAAAATTGATAATTAGTATCATACCATCTCCTAATCAGTGCATTATCAATAAAATATTAGATTTTTTACTTTTGACTTACATGAAACGGATACAATTCTCCTCATCCTTATAAGTAGCTGTCTTTATTTATATTTATTAGGTATTCAAGCAAACATAATATTAATTGGGTACTCCTGATCGAACTGTTAAATTACTCGCATATAATATCACAAAGGTTAAAAGTTAAAAACAATTTTTTCTTTCACTAATACTATTGCACTTTAAATCTGCCATTTTATGGGCGCTTAATTAGTGATAAAACAACTTTTTTTCTCTTTTCCCTGTTCCATATTATTATGAAACCTTTTTTTTATCCCTATTTCCTATTTTCTGATTATAGCAAGATTTTATGAGAGTTTATATAAGTAAGAGATAAAAAGCGAAGTTGTAAGAATAAATCAAGTTAAAACTTGCGCTCAATTTTCAAAGATTGACCAGGAGAAAGTTTTTTAATCTCAGTTGTTAAATCATACCAAGGTTGTAATTGATTGATTTGAAAAGTGCGACTCATTACAACATAAATAGAAGTTTGGTCACAACCAATAGCTGCACTAATTACATCCCACCAAGACTTAGCAAAAAGTTCGTCTGTAATATACCAAACTCCATCTTCATACTTAAAGTAACGAGTAAAGTGGAAAGGTGCATCTTGCTTGCCAGTAATCAGAATTTTTTGTAATATTTTCCGAATAAAATTTGGAAAAAAACGCCCGATAGTCAACATAACGAACCTCAGAATAATTAACTTAAAAGGTGACATTTGAGTTTGTTTTGCCCAACCCATATTACCAGAAATAAGCAATTCATCCTGAGATATTTTCAGATCATAATCACCACTTAAATGACTAACTGCATTTAAAGTTTTATTTCCTTTTTTAACTTGAAGTGATAGATGAGTATCAGAAACAACTAATTTTTGGTCGCGAAATAGCTTAAAAACACCACCTTTTTTCAGACTTACATATAATTCTGTTCCAGGTCTGCGTTTAATCAAAATTTGAGCTTCTTTTAACCAAAGACTAGCAATATCACGATTCACATCAGCAGGTCTTTCTGTAATAAAATCCCGCCATGCTAAGAAATAATTCCAGGTATGATGACCGATAATATGGTCGTCTGCATAACAGGGAGCCAAACCATTTTTTAAGCCTATTAAAAATTGATCGTTAATAGACAAAGCAGCAGGCAACCATTTACCTATTAATTCAAATCCGTGGGGAAAAAAGTTATAGGTATTACGACTAGCATATTCTCCACCGAAGGAACCATCAGGATGAATAAATTGAGCAGCTAATTCTACTGCTGCGGTAATAGAATTTTTGAGTTTTTCACTGGGGTTTAATTCATAAATTCTAGCTAAACAGGATATAGTTAAAGTATGATAACCAGGGTCAAAACCAGAGTATTCTGTAAACCATCCTTCCTGACTCTGCCAACTTAATAATCTTTCCAGACGTGCTGCTTTAGTTGTTTCCCATTTTGAGGTTTCTAATAGTTTACTCAACAATTCTAAGGATAATACAATTAATGCTTCATGGTTAGCTAAATTGCCACTTTCATAATGATTTACTAACCAATCTGCTCGTTTTTCAAAAAAGCTGAGTACTTCATAGTTATTTAATCCCAATATTTGATAACTTTCAATACTAGCTAATAAAGAAAAAGCTGTTGCTCCACTAGCTCTTTCAAAAGGGAAATAATCATCACAAGAACCATCAATATGAGCAGTTTGGGTAGCATATAAGATGCCTGCTTCTGCCCATTTATATATCATTTCTTGCAAATAAAATTGATTATTAGGAATATCTAAATTATAAGCTAAGGCTAAAGGTAAGACGAATTCTTGAGCCATGCCACTAGGAAAATCTATAATTTTGTAATGCCAAAAATTGCGGTCGAAACAACCATAGGTAGGACTATGATAATTGCGGTCTAATAAGGTCAATATTTTAGGAATTTGAGCAAGTGCTTCTCTGGCAAATAAATCTCTCATGTGTTCTTCTTTGGTGTCACTTATAGTATCTTTATTAGAGTCGAAATTAGACTCTATATTTAATAAATCAGTTTGATTGGTAACGGATGGTTTATCGTCTTGCATAGTTATATTTTTACTACTTTATGTTGTGCAGAATTTTCTCTACTTTATTTATTTGGCTAAAAATTAATTTTATAGCTATGAAAAATCAGGTATTATTTTTTTTACTGTATCTTACAAGCCTAATAAAAGCTATAGTAATTCCCATACTGGTGAGGTACAAAACTCTAGGCTTTAGGCAACAGGCAACAGCTCCGGAAGGCAACAGGCAATAGGCAATAGTGAAGTAAAGATAAGAGTGTACCTCACTAGACTGAGAAATGCTATAGACCGATAAAATATTTATTCTTCTTTCTTATTCCTTTTTTTCAATATTAGCTATTGATGAACGATCATCTTGCATCTTTATATTTTTACTACTTTATATTGTGAATAATTATAATTTTTTGACTAAAAATTAATTGGATAATTATTAAAAATTAGCTCTCATATATCAATTTTTTACTGTATATCACCAACCTAATAAAATCTACATTGAGAGAGTATTTATTCTTCTTCCCTCTTCCCTCTTTCTTATTTTGACAATCTTGTTTTCGCATTCTTACTTGAATTTCTTCCATAATTATGCGATTTGCTGCCATTAAATCTGCTATTAAACCTAATAACCATAATTGAAATCAGACTAAGATTAAAATTGTTGCTAAAATAAAAGTTGGAACCCTAGTTTTTTTCATATCCACTAAACAAGAAAAATAACCAACGGATACCAGAAATTACTCCAAAACTAAATGGTACACTTCCTAAAATTAAGAAAAAGCGTAGGGGTTTTTCAATGATTAATAATTAATTATTGATTATTAATTATTACCTATACTTTAAAAGGAGAGGATTGACTAAAAGGAAAAATTTTTCTTTTTTATCCTTTAAAGAAAAGGCTTTAAACCTTAATTATTCGGTCAAGTAAAAAAAATCTGAGGATAGTAAAGAGCGATCGCAACACATAGGAAGGGGGACTTCTTAACAGTCGGGAAGGTCGTAATACATTATTTGTTCTGATAGGAACTGATGTTATTACCATACCTTTTTGCTCTGCTTGAATAATTGTTTCTAGGGTGTAAGTATAGGCATTAAAAACATTAAGTTGCATGGCAGTTTCTCGACTAAAAGCACAAAACACACTAGGTGCCTCAGGAATATTTGTATTACTAGCTATTCTTACTACCCAACTACCTAATTTTTGAAGTAATTTTTTAGTACGAGAAAAGTGTTTAGTTTGCCAAATTGGTCTCTCCCCAACTACAATTTCTGCCTGACCCCAAATAATAGGTTGAACTAAGTAGGGTATATCATCAGCACAATATTGATTATCAGCATCAGTATTCACAATAATATCTGTTCCTGCTTTTAGACTAGCTTCTAGACCTGCCATAAATGCTTTTGCTAAACCTTGGTTAGTGGGGAAATTCACAATATGGTCTACCCCATGTTCTTTGGCAACTTCAACTGTTCGGTCTTGACTACCATCATTGATGATTAACCATTGGATAATGTCTACTCCTGCTAACTTTCTAGGTAAAGCAGCAAGAGTTACTCCTAAAGACTCTTCTTCGTTGTAACAAGGAATTTGAATAATTAATTTTGTCATTGGACAGATATTTCTCCTAGGGGGTGTCAAAAAAATTTCAAAAAAGCAGAGGGTATTAATACCGTTTCACTAAAGTCAGAAGTCAGAACTCAGAAGTTAGAAGTGATATTTTAGGTACTTAAAACTTCTACTGTACAGTAATTTCAGTCTATTATCATTTTCTTTGTGGGTTTAATACCCCACCGTCAACGGGGGTGTTCACGCATTACTTGGGGGAGCGTAGACGCGGAGCGGCAGGTCGTTGACTATCCCCATGTAATTTTCCTCCTGTCTCCTGTCTTCCCCTCCTGGGAGGGGTTGGGGGTGGGTTGTCTCCTGTCTCCTTCTTCAATTGACTTCATCAGCTACCAACTATTTGTGACATTTTTTAAGTGAATTAGTATAAGGAGGTCTCCTTTCTTTTGCCTGCTTCGAGCAAAGCTGCTCTAAAAGGTTGTTAAGAGCAACTGGCCATTAAATATAGTGTTTTGGAATAGATTATCATCACTTTGTCTCTAAAGTATGAAATACTGTAGCAATAGCAATAAGTTTGATAATATTGGCCAAGTTAAGTATAAGTTAGGCCACTCGCTGCACAAAAGTTATAATTTATAACAGAAGAAATGAAGAAGGCTTTAGTTTTCTGGGAGAGAAGGAAAAATCAGACAACGCCAGATTTTTAAGCTTTTGAGATGTCTTCACCAACTTTTTCTTTGCTATAAAACAAAAATTCATCAACTTTATTAAAATTTTTTGGTTCCAAATTTTAAGTTTTACGGAAACAATTTCTGATCACAGAAAATATACATAAATAAAGTTAAATATTGAGATATAAAATTTTCTGGAAAATTGGCTATAGCAAGGAACGAGTTGGTTAGGACTTATGTTGATAATGAACCTTTAGACAGGAAAATCTTTTTCTCACAGTTCCCTGTTCCCTGCTATAATTTTGAACTTATAATTGTATTGTGGGAAATTATTTCTACTTAACCCACCCTACAGTAATCTTTAATCTTTAATTAAACACAACTTAATCAAAAAATGGTACATACAAAATTTTGAATACTCAAATTTCTCTGAAAATGAGCAAATAAAAATGTAGCTCTTTCTCTACAGGAAATCTTTATATACTTGATTATTTGTTGCGTATTTCCTTCAAAGGTATGTTTACAAATTAAATCAGGATGCTACAATAATGATTAATATTTCAATTATTTATAGCAGAAGAAAAAATCTGGCGTTGTCTGAGTTTTAAGCTTTTGATATTTCCGCGCCCTTTCCTGCCACTGCTATAAAAGTTTTTCATCAGGGTAAGCATTTATTTCAAATAGAAAAACAATATGTCTACTAGACACCAAAGTAATTGTGCCTAGAAAAAAGCTCTGAGGAAAAAATCATGAATCAACAAAATATCTCTAGTTATGTTGGTCTCATTCAATCTTTATTAGTTTGCCCTAGTGGTGATGAAAATAAAATTTTGCAAGCTAATCAAAACTTGATAGACCATAAATTAGTTCAAGTAATGAAACAAATAGCAAAAATGAACAACATAATTGGTAATTTGAATGCTCAATGGTTGCAAAATTTGGCGATAATGTTAGAGACTAACTTAGAATATGCTTCCCAACCTGTAAATCGGGAAATATATCGAAATTTCCTCATGCAAGTTTTACAAGTAATCTCAGAGAATGAAGGAAAGCCTGAAGCGGTGTATTCTGTACTAGAATATAATCAAGATAAGCTGAATCAAAATTTCCTAACAGTGCTGCGAACTTGGCCTGGAGAAAATATCCAAAAAATGGAGCCTCAATTAGCACAAAATATTGCTCTAGATGTTGTTAATTTGAGTAACCTGATTTTACAGTTTCCTTTTGGTAATCAAAGTAATAACGTAGAAATAGCAATTGTAGGCTATGAAAATGCTCTACAAGTCTTATCCCGTCAACAATTTCCGATAACTTGGGCAACTATCCAAAATAATTTGGGTACTAGCTACCACAAACGCATTGTCGGAAACCCAGAAGAAAATATCGAATTGGCGATCGCTTGCTATGATCAAGCACTTCAAGTTAGGACTTACTCTGCATTACCTGAAGCATGGGCAAGCACTCAGAATAATCTTGGTAACGCCTATCAACAACGTAGTATGGGGAAAAGAATAGAAAACTTAGAGAATGCGATTAATTGTTATCAGAAAGCTTTAAGAGTCAGAACTCTAGAAAAGTTACCTCAAGAATGGGCGAGTATTCAAAATAATCTGGGTAGCGCTTACCACGATCGTATTGCAGGAGAGCAACAGGAAAATATTGAACAGGCGATCGCTTGTTATAATTTGGCTCTCAAAGTACGTACTCGCCAACAGTTTCCTACAGACTGGGCAACTACTCAAAATAATCTTGGCAATGCTTATATCGACCGGATAACAGGAGATAGACAAGATAATCTCGAACAGGCGATCGCTTGTTTTGTCAGAGCGCAAGAGGTTTATACGAAGGAAAGTTATCCTCTCTACTGGGAAATGATTTTCAATAATTTGGGTATCGTTTACAATGAACAGAATTTGAGAAAAGTTTGTTAGTGGTACTTAGAAATTTTACGATCAAAAAATGCTTGAGAGTTATTCTATCCTGAGCAGTTACGATGAACGCCTAATACGACTGAGTAAAATTGCTGCAACAACTGCTGTCCCTGCACTCAAATAGAAAGGTGCAGCCGGAGAAACTTGAGCATAGAGCCAGCCTGCAATCAAACTCGCAGGCAAGGCTGCTAAACCTACCAGCATATAAAACGTACCAATTTCTGCACCTCGCCGTTCTGGATGAACCAGGTCAGCTACAAATGCTTTCTGCACCCCTCGTGTCAATGTTGAATACAGCCCATAAAGAGCAAACAAACCCCAGATGGCTCCAGCCTGCTGAACCACTGCAAATCCCAGGTAGACAACTGCAAAGACTAGATAGCCGGTGATTAATAGTGGTCGCCGACCGACTCTATCTGATAAACGCCCCGCAACTAACCCCAGGCAAGTTTCAACCAAGTTAAACAGTGCATAGAGCAACAAAAGCTGTGTGCCACTGAATCCTAAACCCTGCGCCCGAATCAGCAAAAAAGCATCTGAAGAATTACCCAGGCTAAACAATCCAATAACTAATAAGTAATGTTGATAAATTGGGTTAAGTCCTCGCAGGGTAAATTGCGGTCTTTTTTTCAACTGTTCAGTTCGTGCAGTTGGTTTAGGTTCTTTAACCAGGAACAGTAGCAAGACGATTCCTAATAATGCAGGCAAAAGAGCGATCGCAAACACACTCCGATAATTTCCCGCAAACTGCTGCAAACACAGAATTCCCAGGAACGGTCCCACCACTTCTCCCACTGTTTCCAGGCTATGATGCAACCCAAAAGCTTGACCGCGTCGTTCGGGAGCGCAGTTCTCAGCAATCAAAGCATCACGGGGAGCAGCTCGTAATCCTTTCCCCACTCGATCTATTAGACGGGCTGTCAAAACATGAACCCATACTCCAGACAAAGCCAATCCTAGTTTGGACACTGCCCCCAATCCATAACCTGCAACAGCAAAGGGTTTACGTTGACCGACTCGGTCAGACATCCAGCCGGAATAGAGCTTGAGAATACTTGCCGTACTTTCTGCAATGCCTTCGACGACACCGACTGTCCAGATAGGAGATCCCAAGACGCTTGTCAGGAAGACTGGAGTCAGAGGATAGACCATCTTGCTGGCCAGATCGGTGAATAAGCTAACCAGACCAAGCACTCGAATGGTGCGATTGAGTTTGAAAGTTTGGCTGTCGATAGGATTTTGCATTATGCAATTTATTCTCAATATTACCTTTGAATCATAGCAGTTTTAGAATTGATGAGGTACACAATTCTGGAGCAATAGGGAGATTAATGTTAGAGCCAAGCCAAGCCAAAAATTTCAATCCTTGGCTAATAGCTAAAGTTATCTCAAGATGACTTAATCTGATGAAATTAGTTTGCAAATAATATCAGACATGGAGAAATTATCTTTAGAGAATAGTTGAAATTAGGTAATAAAAAATCTATTTTATCTGAGGGAAATAGGCGATCACCAAGTCTTCCCTCCTGACTCCTGATTAATACGCTCTTTCCAATTATTGATATAATATAACAGTAAAAATAGCAGAGGGAAACTCAATGATAGCTAACCAAAATCAATTCTATGTTTCTCCAGAAGACTATTTAGCTGGAGAGCGACAAAGTCCGATTAAACATGAGTATAGACAAGGCAAAATTTATGCAATGGTAGGGGCAAAGAAACCCCACGTTATTATTGCTAGTAACTTAGTCACAGAACTAAATATTCATCTGCGCGATCATGACTGTATTGTACTTACTTCCGATATTAAAGTTCGACTAGAAGAAGCTAATTGTTATTATTATCCTGATGTGGCAGTAACTTGTGATGAACGGGATTTAAGCTTAACTGAAGACTTTATTCGTTATCCGTCTTTAATCATAGAAATTTTGTCTCCAAGCACAGCTAAATTTGATAGAGGAGGCAAATTTGTTGATTATCAAACTGCTACAAGTTTACAAGAATATGTATTAGTTAGTCAGTCTCAGATGAATATAGAATGTTTTCGGAAAAATGAACAAGGAATTTGGATTTCTCACACTTATAATAGGGGAGAAAAAGTTAATTTTGCTAGTGTACATTTTAATTGTCAGATTGAATTAATCTATCGAAAAGTTCCTGGGATAGAATTCATTAATGGATAATTGATAATGGATAATTGATAATTAGGGTTTGCGGAAAAAGTCTGTTGGTAAAGGCAGGGAATAGGAAATAGGCGATCGCTCTCCCTTTCCAACTCTTCCCTCTCTCCCCACACTTCCCACACTTCCCACACTCCCCACACTCTACAACAATTCCACCGTCCCCCGATACCCATCTACCCTAACTTTTTGCCCATCCTGTAAACGAGTCATCGCTCCAGAAACATTCATTACTGCTGGAATGCCATATTCCCGCGCAATAATAGCTCCGTGGGATAACTGTCCCCCCACTTCAGCAATAATACCTTTTGCCTTCAATAATAATGGTGCCCAACCTGCATCCGTATAAGGCACAACAATAATGGGATTTTCGCCTTCAGCAATACTCACTCCTGCACTACGACAAACTTTCACATAACCTTCCACAGAACCGACACTTGCAGGTATACCTGACAAAATAGAGGCATTCTCAGCAGTCGCTGCAATTTCTGGATTTTCCTGTGGTAAGACATTGCCGTAAACTACCGAGGGAACTAGGCGATCGCGGTCTTTTTCCAACTGTTCCTTTCTTTCACAGATAAGTTGTCCAAGCAGGCGATCGCTAAACATTCCTGCCCGATCAAGGAGGCGATCGCTAAACATCCCCTCCTTCTCAAGGGGGGTTAGGAGGGATTCTTTTGTTGGGTTTCGTTCCTCAACCCAACCTACTGTTAAAATCCATTGCCGAATTTCCTCAAATTCCAAATAAAAAATATCACCCTTTTCTTCAAAAACCTCTAGATTTTCTTGTAAGTCATCATTTTTGACTTTTGACTTTTGACTTTTAACTTCTAAATTTTCTTGTCGCTCATCACTTTTGACTTTTGACTTTTGACTTTTGACTTTTATTTCTATTGCTAAAAACGTCAGTCGTAAATAAGCCAAAAATTTCCCATAAACCTCAGCAATTTTCCCCTTAGTTCTCGCACGTTTTGCACATTGCGCCAGTCGCCACCTCTGCCACAAGTTTAAAGACCTTACCGAAAAACTCTCTTTAAAATTATCTTTTTCCCCCTCACCTTTCCGAGCCATTGCAAATAATAACTCACGGAAATTATCCGGCTTTTCTCCCCAAGTTGCCACGGCAATATCCGTACCAACTTCACTCAAATAACCATAACTTTCCAACCATTGCTGAAACTCCCTTTGTAATTCCTGATTTTGCTCAAACTCTGCCTCTATTTCCCCATCATAATTAGTTGCCATTTTTAACTTAACTGCTAATTTTTGTAATTCTCTAATTGAAACAATTTCCGGTGCAGTATCAGTAGGCAACCATTCCTCAGAAACACGGAAGAGCGATCGCCTAATTGCCAAACCTATGGGACCCAAAATATTATAAAAAGTAATCGGTTTTAACCATGCTTGAATTTGTTCTGCTTGGTCTAATAATTCTGATAAAGACTGAGATGAATTTTGTTTGAAATTATTTTCTAAAATTTGTAGAGCGGGAATAAAAATTTGATAATAGTCCCGTTCAAACTCTCGGTCAACTGCCATTTCTTTTTTAATCAACCGCCATAAACCAGGCAAAGAAGGCAACACTTTTCCTAAAGGCGGTTTTCCCATTTTTTGCCCTCGTAATAAAAACTCTAAACCCTGCTCCGGCAATCCCATCATTCTAAAAATTTCCCCTAACAAAGTAGCATTAAAATAAGCATGGGAACCGAGCAAAGTTGCCGTTTCAGTAAAATCTAATTTTGCTACCTTTTCCCCTAAAACAATAGTAAAAATTTCTCCCCAAACTCCACAAGTCAAAGGACGATTTATCGACCAAGTTAAAGGATGAATTGCCCCAGGAATTACCTCTGCTGCAATAGTTCGCGTCCAAATTGGTCTGAGATTAGTAATGGGGCGACTTTGTAAAATCCAAATTTTTTCACCATCCCAACACCATTCAATATCCTGGGGTAAACCATGAAAAAAGACTTCTATAGCCTCTGCTTGATTTACCAATTCTTGAATAATTTTTTCAGGTAAAATATCCTGATTTTTTACTTGCTCTAAAGATTGATTTTTATCTTTTTCTTTTAGGTTTAATTCCCCGTCGCCTACAGGGTTAAAATTGGTTGAAGTTTGAGTCACAATCCAGTTTTTCCCTTTTCCTTCTTCCTCCCCCCTTTCAAAGGGGGGCAAGGGGGGATGCCTTTTTCCCTCTTCCTTCTTCCCTCTTCCTTCTTCAACAATTTCTAAATGTACCGGACTAAACTGCCCACCCACAACTTTTTCTGCACCTCCTGGCAGAGCTTCAATAATTATTTTTGCACCACCATCTAAAGGATTACGAGTAAACATTACTCCAGCAACTTGACTAATAATATAAGGCTGAATTAATACTGCCATTTCCGCATCAGGAATTTCTCTTTGCCGACGATAAGCAACAGCTTCTGGCAACCAATAAGATTGACGACAAATATTAATTGCTTCTAATAATTCCGTTTGATTTTTCACCGGATAAATAGTTTGATATTGTCCGGCAGCAGAACTATTATCACTATCTTCCCCCACAGCAGAAGAACGAACAATTAGGGGAAAATTAATAGACATTTTATCCAGCTTCGGTAAAGGAGAGTTGATAGTAGGTAATGAAGAATTAACTTCCTTATTCCAATTGCCTCGACTCCCTACTTCAGTTGCAGGTAAAACAAAACCTTTAACAACATTAAAACCAGCTTTTTTCAATTGAGCTAATCTAGCTGCTTTCTCACCACATACTTTGGTATCTAGTTGATTATCGAGAGAAAATATAATTTGTTTCTTTAAAGCCATATCATCACTTTGCCTCAGATTTATTACTACTAATAGAATTGCTAATCCTAATAATGCGAAAACTTCAAAAAAAGATGCGTCCTGGCGAAATAATAATACCCAGAAAAAACTACTGAGACATCCCAGACGAGCTGCCCATTGTCGGATATTTTGATTTTTTTGAGGAAATATTTTTTTTCCTATTACTAATATTAATAATCCTGTAATTCCCGAACCCAATGCCACCATAGGAGAATAAACCAAAACTCCCCAACTAGCATTAGTCACACCCCCACCTTTAGCAATAAAATATCTACCTGCGACTAACAAAATTAATCCTACTAACTGTAAGGTAAAAATCTCTGGAAATAACACTTTTGCTACTAAAACTGGCGCGATACCTCTAACTATTTCTGCTAATACTGCTGTTATTGCCACTGGTTTCGGCGCGTGAGTAAACGCTGCTGCCACACTAACATTACCCGTACCGACTTTTCTGAGGTCGATATTTGCCAGAGTTTTAACTATTAAACCAGTGAGTGGGAGAGCGCCGAGAAAAAAGCAGATACCTAGAAACAATACTGATACTAATATTTGCATATTTATAGCAAAGAATGAGTTGGTATTTGACATAGACTGATGATGAACTTTAGAAATAGAAAAATTTTTCCTACTGTTCCCTGTTCCCTGTTCCCTGTTCCCTATTCCCTGCTATAGATTTAATCTCTATTTGATAATCATCTTTAATTTTCTTCAGGGGAAACTGAACAAACTTTGGTTCTCCCATCAGTTGCCAATCAAACATTTGTAGTAAATGAGATACAAACACTTTGCTAACTAATATTGCCATCTGCGCTCCCAAACAAGCGTGAACACCACCGCCGAAAGGGATAAATTCATACATCTTACCCTCACCACGTTCCGGCAAAAAACGACTCGGATCGAATTTCTCTGGTTGCTGAAAATATTCAGGCATAATATGAGCAATTCTAGGTTCTGCAATCAAAGTCCAACCTTTCCGGTAGAGAACACCATCGAGTACAACAGATTGAGTTAACCGACGACTAGCAGTAGAACTTGGCGGTAAAGTGCGGAGAGTTTCTTTAATGGAAGCTTCCAGAAAAATCATCTGTTTCAAATCTTCTGGTGAAAACTGGCTAAAGTTGTTATTTTCTCCTAATATTTGTACCTGTTCCTGTCGTAATCGTTGTAATATTTGTGGATGCTTGCCAAGTTGATATATTAAGGAAGAGATAAACCCTGAAATTTCGTAATGAGATGCCCACAATTGCAAAAGACATTGATTTTTAATCAAAATATCGCTAAATACTCCATCTGGGTCTTCCTGCTGACTAGCTAACATCATTGACAGGAAATCTTGAGTCGGGTTAATCTTTTCATTTTCCGCTAGTCGCCGTTTGATGACAGCATCCATAAACTCAATCAATTTTACCCGTGCTTTAATTCCACGACCGAATGTTGTGAGAGGAGATTTCCATTTGAGCAATCCATAAAAACCATCAAAGTACGTTTTGTATAAAGCTTTTAATTCCGCTTTAGAGGAAATTGGCAACCCCTCAAAAGTTTTTGGAACGGAGTCATTTAAGCTAATTCCTAACAATAGAGGTGTGAGTATATCAAAACTAATTTTCTCCACTTCTGGATATAGCTGAATTTTTCTATTCGCCCATGTTTTGATGCCTTGAGCAATAATATTATTAATGTGAGTTGCATATCCTTCCAATGTTGCACCAGTCAAACCAGGAGCTAGTGCTGTTTTTCGTTGACGATGTAAGTCAGGACGTTGAAATAGACTGTACTCGCCAAACATCTCCATTGTAGTTGCTGGTAGCGCAATTTCTGTATATTTCTGGTCTCCGTTGAAGGCCATTTTAATTGCTGAGACACTCCCTACAAATACTGTCGTTCCACCAAAAACACTTGTTTTAAATATAGGACCATATTTTTTGAAGTTTTGACGACAGAAGCGATCGGGGTTAGCTATATAATTAAATGTGTCATAAAATTTTGGTTTTCGTGGTGGAATTTTGGCCTCCACAGGTGCTGCTTCTCCATCAGCAATTAACATTAAATCAGTTGTTTGTAAACTCATTGTTTTTATCTACTACAGCAATACATTTGTTTGTAGTTGGGCTTTATATCATGTCCGGTAGCATCGGTATTGTATAGCAAAGGTAGGCAACAGGCAACAGACAACAGGCAACAGGCAACAGGCAACAGGCAACAGACAGGAAGGCTTAAGAGCAAGAAAAAAAACTTAAATTTCCTGTAGATATTCACGCTCACTTTTACACAAACGATATCAATGGACATGATATTAGCTGGACTTTCAAAAAAAAATGCAGTCTCTGAGGTGAAAATTATGATATATTATGGTTCTTACCTAAATTTGATAGCTGCTCAAACAAACAACCTTGTCTGCCTTACCGCCATGGTTTCAAAAGTGGTGTCAAAAATTTGATGATTTATTCAAAACCAAAGCTCAAAAAAAGGGATTTCGCCTTGGATTTGGCGGGATTATTAGGAGAAAGTCAACACCAAAATATTGCTCAAATTACCGACAATATTATCGGATCTTTATAGAACCCCTGAGCGTATCTTTGGACGCGGTATGTGCTTTCATCTCCCCATCTCCCCATCTCCCCATCTCCTTCTCTATTTTTAAATAGATCCGTTTAGGGGTTCTATAGAACCCCTAAACGGATCTTTGTGAGAGAGTATAATGGATAGAAAATGCCATACTCAAGTAGCTTGACAGACAGCGAGTGGGCTTTAATTGAACCACTGCTGCCCAAAAAAAAAAGAACTAAAC
>NZ_JAAHGU010000220.1:0-7395 GCF_010692685.1 Okeania sp. SIO2F5
CATCCTTAAAACTTTAACCTTTAGCGATCGCCTAATTTATGAAAAATACAGCTCATACAGTTACTTTTATGTTACATTATCAATATTTATGTAATATGTAAAGATGCCAGCGCTCATTGCTATAACTGTTTCTAATTCTGACGCACGCAGACGAAATTATACACCATTTGTAGGAGTTAACGGCCGTTAACCCTATATTTGGTGACTATGTGTAAGCCCTGACTACTTTGAAAATGTCCTGGAAATGACAACTATTCAACTAAAATTTGAGCATCAGATGAAGTTTCTTCTGCTGGAGTTGGTGAAGCTGTTGCCTCTGTTTCTGGAATCACAATTTGCTTTTTAGGCTTTTTAGAAGGTTTATCAAGCTCTTCAAGTGGAGTTGATATGGGGAATGATTTTTTGCTCTCCTTCTTAGAAGGTTTATTGAGTTGTAGACCAGAAGGTGACTCGGTTGCTTCCGGTTCTTGTATGGGTGCGGGTAACTCAGTTGCTTCTGGTTCAGAGCTAGGAAGAACTTTAGGTATAGGGTTAACTAAATTAATATCTAGCTTGTAGTCAGTACCAGGTAAACCAGGTAAGGGAATGAGAGTTATTTTGTAGTCGCCATCATTAGGTAGAGTTCCTTTCCAGATAGATACTTTCTCAGAAATTCCATCTACTGGTTCACCATCTACTGCTACTAAACTCATTAATACTCCTTCTCCTGTAACTAATAAATTCAGATTTTGCCCAAGACTCCCAGAAATTATATAGTCAATACTTTCATTCCCTCTCAAGCGACCTTCAATAGATATAGGTTCCCCTGGGGATATATTCAAACGTTCTTCTGAAGTAATTGATGGAGATGGAATTATCACAGGAGCAGGAGTCTCCGGAATAGCAGTAGAAGTAGGTAATGGTGTAATTGTTATTTCTGGTGTTGCAGATGGTACAGGAACAACAGGTAATGGTGATGGCAAAGTAGGTGATAGTGTTGATGTAGTTGTTGGAGATGGGGATGAAGTGGGTATTGGTGATGATGGAGGAGGGGCGAGGGTCGGTACTGGTATAGGATTCATTTTCGTTGGTTGCTGAAGTTGAGGTTCTTGTTGTCTGCGCTTGAGGAAAAAATTAACTGCACTCCAAGATGCTACGCCAGATAGAACAACTAATACTGCTACTAATGCAGTTGCAACCCACTGGTGATTATCAAAAAAGCTATGGTTGCTATTGGGGTTAAGGTTTTGATTTGGAGTTGCTCCTATTGTTGGTTGTTGAGAAGATGAAGGATTATTTTGTTCTTGATTGATGGTAGGTAATTGCTGAGATTTGATATGGGGTAATCTTTCCAAAGCTTGCTCTACTTCAGTAACAGACTGATAGCGATCGCCCGGTTGATGACTTAACATTCTATCGATCATCTCAGCTAACCCTAGACTAACTGCTACCCACCGTTGCCAATTCCAAGTTAATGTGGTTTGGTCGATTAATTGTTGGGGTTCTTTTCCCGTCAATAGTACAACTACTGTAACTGCCAAAGCATACAGATCGCTATTTGCTGTTGCTCTTCCCAGTTGAATTTGTTCCCAGGGAGCGTAGCCAAATTTTCCTACATTTGTCAAGGGTGCTGCTAAGTGGGAAGATTGAACTTTTGTTGCGAGTTCTTTAACTACTCCGAAGTCTATCAATACTGGCATTCGATCGCTTTCTCGCCTAATAATATTGTCGGGGGATATATCTCGGTGAATGATACCAAAACTGTGAATATGAGCTAAGACGGGTAAAATTTGTTGTAAAAAAGTTAGCACTTCTGCTTCTGAGAACAAACTATCTGTTATTTGACGCTCTTGCAATATGCTGCGATAGGTTTTGCCTTCGATATAATCTTGTAAAAGGAATAAACGTTGATTTTCTTCAAAAGTGGCTCGAAATTTGGGAATTTGGGGATGTTGAATTTGATAGAGAATAGCTGCTTCGCGAGAAAATAGTTCTTGAGATTTAGTTACTGCATAGGCATTTGTCTGTAGGGGAATAAATTCTTTGAGGGCGCAACGCTCGTTAAAACGACCTGTATCTTCTGCTAGGTAGGTACGTCCAAACCCACCTTGACCGAGAATATTAATCAAGCGATAGCGGTTTTGTAAAATAGTTCCTACAGGAATTGGTGGTTGCATAATAATAAATTTAATTTAATAGGGAACAGGCAATAGATAACATCATTTCTCAAAAACTTTTCTACATTTTCTTGAGTGGGAGAGTGGGGGAATAGGGGAATAATAAACATAAGAATAATTAACACGAACTGACTAATAATTATCAAAAATATTTTTATGCCTGTATTTATTATTTAATAATTGAAGTGTCGCCTAAGTATAGTATTACTTTTAGTAATTGGTATAATTTAAATGTGTTTTAGTTTAATATTTTTTGTATGAATAAATAAATTTAGCGATCGATTTCGAGAGCAAACCAGAGTAATTTTTTCAGATATTTATGATTTATTTCTCCCGATCAATTATCTCTATTATCTTTTTATTTTGGGTTTAATACCCCACACCTCATAAGCGGTGTTTACAATTGGTTAGAGTTATAAAACACGAAGTGGTAGGTTGTTGACTATCCCCACCCACTTTCTCCTTTTCAAACATAGAAAAAATTACTCTTACTTGATCTTATCCAATAGTAGTTGACACTCCTCTTCTCCAAAACACTTGATTTCTGAATTATCTGTAGATGCCTACATCTACAAATTCCTCTATTATTAACAGATTAAAAGTTCCTATACTTGTGGGAATTAGTAATCCATTTAATTAGTATTTTAGCTGTTGATAATAGAGTTTAATTTTAGGAAAAGAATGAAGATACTCCATCAAATCATACTCCCTTCCCATGTCGTTAAGGCCATTAAAAATGGCAAGATTTATGACCTTAACTATAGTATTGAGGTGAGCTTAATTTTTAACTATGAATTAAGCCTAGCCTTAACTGCTTCCTGCACTTTCTTTCCATCAGCCTTACCCTTCAACTGTTGCATGGCGGGACCCATCACCTTACCCATATCTTTAGGAGAATTCGCCCCTACCTGAGCAATAACTTCATCAACGATCTGAGCAATATCTTCATCAGACAATTGTTTTGGTAGATATTCTTCAAGAATGGCCAACTCTGCGGCCTCTCCATCTGCTAGTTCCTGACGACCTGCTTGAGTATACTGCTCTATTGAATCCCGGCGTTGTTTAGCCAATCTTGTTAATATATCCATTTCTTGAGTCTCTGTCAGAGAATCCTTTCCTGCTGCCCTAGCATTGGCTTCCTCTTCTAGAATTACTTTTTTAATGCTACGAACTGTTTCCAGACGAACCTTATCTTTGGCCTTCATCGCCACTTTAATATCCTCTGTAATTCTGTCCTTTAAACTCATAATCTCACTCCGGATACCAATTCACTATAAAGTCATTTTATAGCTATATTAATACTCTATTAAGGTTTTTAGTCAAACATATATTGCTTTTGACTTTGGAACTTTGACTTTTGACTTAAGAAGTTAGTATCTATCAGAAAAGTGGAATTTACTTAAGAGATTTTACGTTTTTTAAAGACCTCCATAATTTTCTTACTAAATATTCAACATTCATCTGACTTAATCTAGCAAATATTCTTGGTATATTACTAAAAAAACGATCTTTCTATCAATAAAAATACGGAAGAATATTTTTAGTTTGAGATGATAAGATCGCAATGAATAAAGGTGCTGCGAGGGCTTGCCGTGATCCGTGCTACTTTACCAATTCAGGCTCCTGTGCCTGCTACTGCTAACGATCATAATAGATTGAGGCTTTTCTCTGGATCTGCTAACGTTCCTTTGGCTACGGAAGTAGCTAGATATCTGGGTTTAGACTTAGGCCCAATGGTGCGTAAACGATTTGCAGATGGAGAACTATATGTTCAAATTCAGGAATCAATTCGAGGCTGTGATGTTTATCTAATTCAGCCTAGTTGTCGTCCAGTTAATGACAACTTGATGGAAATGTTAATCATGGTAGATGCTTGTCGTCGTGCTTCTGCCAGACAAGTGACTGCGGTTATTCCTTACTATGGTTATGCTAGAGCAGACCGTAAAACTGCTGGTCGAGAATCAATTACTGCTAAATTAGTGGCCAATTTGATTACTGAGGCGGGTGCTAATCGTATTCTAGCAATGGATTTGCATTCTGCCCAGATTCAGGGCTATTTTGATATTCCGTTCGATCATGTTTACGGTTTACCAGTAATTTTAGATTACTTAGTAAGTAAGAATTTATCTGATATTGTTGTTGTTTCTCCCGATGTGGGTGGGGTGGCGAGAGCTAGAGCTTTTGCGAAAAAGTTAAACGATGCCCCATTAGCAATTATTGATAAGCGTCGCCAAGCTCACAATGTGGCAGAAGTGTTAAATGTGATTGGTGATGTTAAGGGAAAAACTGCTGTGTTGGTAGATGACATGATTGATACGGGTGGTACTATTTCCGAAGGGGGACGACTTTTGCGCGAAAAAGGGGCGCGACAAGTTTATGCTTGTGCTACTCATGCGGTATTTTCACCACCAGCAGTTGAGCGTCTTTCTAGTGGGGTATTTGAAGAGGTGATTGTTACTAATACTATCCCATTCTTGGAGGAACATAATTTTCCTCAGTTGACTGTTCTTTCGGTGGCAAATTTATTGGGTGAAACTATTTGGCGCATTCACGAAGATACTTCAGTTAGTAGTATGTTTCGTTAGAATTTGCTGTTCTGAGATACTAGCTCGCGTTTTCCTAACTATTTTTGGGAGGGAAGAATTTGGAGAATTTAATCTTCACTAAAAATTAATAGAAAGAAAATTTTTGTGAAATCTATCGGGAGCTGGATATTCGGAAAATTAGTTCTTTTTTACTGTCTAGGGTTAGACCCACAAGGGTCTACCTACTTCGGTCAATTATGAGAAGGAAAATTTAATCTTTATTTGCTTATAGCAGAAGGAAGAAGGAAGAAAGAGGAAGGAAGAAGGAATAATCTGGCTTTGTCTTAGTTTTAAGCTTAGGACTGGTCAAAAGCTTTGTTTCCATTGCTATAACAGTAGGGTCTATTCTATGCTCTGCTGTTATTATCTTTGTTATTTTGGGTTTAATACCATGTCCGGATAAGAGCGTGATCAAAAAAACTTTCTCTTTCTTCTTCTTTCTTCCCTCCTGACTCCTGACTCCTGACTCCTGACTCCTTCATCATTTATTTATAACTGTTCAACCGGACATGATATAATACCCCACCGTCTACACGGTGTTGACAATTGGTTGGGGTTTGTAGACACGGAGTGGTGTGTTGAAGACTATCCCCATCCATTTTTTCTTCCTTCTTCCTTCTTCCCTCTTCCTTCTTCCTTATGCTTAGAAAATGCTATATTACTTCTTTCTTCCTGATTAAAACTATTGAGGTAATTATATGGCAACTATCGAATCTCAAGACATGACTCTAGAAAAGTTATTTGATGAATTTTATGTCATTCCTGATTATCAACGCGAATATGTTTGGGAGGAAAAAGAGGTCAATGAATTTATTCAAGATATATATGAAGAATTTTCTGAGCAAAATCAAAATTCCTATTCTGAGTATTTTATTGGCAGTATAATTGTTTGTAGTCGTGGGGATAATTTGTATGAAGTAATTGATGGGCAGCAACGGATGACTACTGCTTATTTAGTTCTCTGTGCAATTCGAGATTATTTATTAACTATTAATTCAAATGAACGTATTGAAGCATTAAAAAATAAGATTACTTCTCTATATACAGATGACTGGGGTAATGACCAGTTTAAACATAGGGTAGAGCTGCAATATGAAGAAAGTAGGGGAATACTAGAAAGTATTGCTATGCAAACAAATTTAGACCAAATATCTCCTACTCGTTCTGTTAAACATATTCAGAATGCTTATGCTGAAATTAGAAAATTTCTTTCTCTTAAATTTGAACTAGATGAAGTTGCTATTTCTCATATCAAAAAATTTTATGCCTATTTTCTCAAAAATGTTAAATTAATTCGCGTAAAAACAGCGAGTGTTGCTCATGCTTTAAAAATATATTCAACTTTAAATCATCGTGGTTTACCCCTAGATGATATGGATTTACTCAAGAATTTAATTTTTGCTAAAGCTAAACAAACAGACTATGAGAAAATCAAAGTAAAATGGAAAAAAATGATAGATTTACTCTATCATTCTCAGGAAAGACCGATGCGTTTTTTGCGTTATTTTATTCTGGCAAGATATGCAGAGGATGGAAATTATATTGCAGAAAAAGAAGTCTATGATTGGTTTCTCAAAAATGAATCTAGATGTGGATATAATACTGAACCTATTCTATTTGTGAATGATTTATTAGCTTCGGCAGAAGCTTATGTAGCATTTTTGTCAGGTAATAATCTCGATGGAACAGTAAATCGTTATTTGGCAAATATTCGCTGTCTTAGTGTTAATGTTAGGCAACATTTAATATTACTTTTAGCTGCTTATCAATTGCCTCAATATTGTTTTATTGAATTATGTCGACAGATAGAAAATTTATTATTTGTGGCAATGTTGACTAGCGATCGCAATCAAAAGGCATTCGATGGCATGATTCTTAAGTGGGCTAGTGAATTACGTCAAATCACATCAAGATCAGAATTTAATCAATTTATTGCTAGTCAATTTTTTTCTAGCAAGCAGGTAGTGGCAGATAAATTTGAGAAAGCATTTCATAAACTTAATAAGTCATCATTTCAACCTTATCAAATTAAATATATTTTAGCCAAACTAACACAATACATAGATGAAACTGCTTGGGGTAGTGGGGGAGGAATTGATGATTTAAGCAATTATCTTTTGAAATTAGATGTAGAACAAATTTTACCAGAATATCCTACTCAAAAAGTAATTTTATCTTTCGATAAACCTCGTGAAATAGAAAGTTATAGTAAACTTTTAGGTAATTTGACTTTGTTAGAAAGTTCGATTAAATCTGCTATTACTAATATGAGTTTTACGGGAAAAAAATTAGGCTATACTAAGTCAAGATTTCTATTGACTAGAACTATTGCTGAAAAAATTTCTGTTGGGAATAATACAACTATTGACTTAGCGGTAAAAGATTTAAAGACCTTTATTAAATGGGATTCCCACGCAATAGAAACTCGACAAGAAATATTAACTCAATTAGCTAAAAAAGTGTGGGATATTCCTGAGTAGTCGAGTATTGCTAAATAAGGTTTGATGAAAAGATTGGTTTAATTAGAGCTTGCTGATTAAATCTAAAAGCATTGACTGATATTGGTTGTAGCATTTTTAGGTCTAAAAAAGTGTTAGCTTTTCGGTGGCAAGAGCTGCATAAAGCTAGTATTTTGGGACGATTATGGCAGAAAA
>NZ_JAAHGU010000221.1:0-7233 GCF_010692685.1 Okeania sp. SIO2F5
AGTCTCACGTCCGGTTCTGAAGACGAGCAAACCCTATAAAGGACAACCGGAAATGGGTCTGCTTAGTTTAACAACTGGGGCTTAAGTTTATGGAATGCTGCATACATTGATGGTGACAAACCAAATGTTTCCTTCGGAATGCTGCGCAAACGTAAGCTAAGAGAGGTTTTTACTAACCACACAAAACCTCTTTATCCCTGGATGAAAAACTTGTCGTCTAAAGTCTATCAGTATGCTTTTATAAACTTAGGTGAAGCATTTAAGAGGTTCTTCCAAGGGTTGGGTAAATATCCAAGATTTAAGAAGAAAGGTAAACATGATTCCTTTCCTTCGGAATGCTACGCAAACACAATAGATAATTGTGGAAAACCAATAGAATTAAATGGATGGAATCATAAATTACCTTTTATTGGTGTTGTTAGAACTTATGAACCCATTGAGCTCTCAACTCAAAAAATAACTATTAGTAGACAAGCGGGTTCATGGTATTTAAGTTGCAGCTATGAATTTACTAAAGCTCCAACTCCAAAAACTACTGAAGTCGTAGGTGTAGATTTAGGAGTAAAAACCTTAGCAACTTTAAGTGATGGGAAAGTATTTGAAAGCGTAAAACCACTTCAGAGATTTGAAGCCAAACTATCCAGACTACAATACATTAACCGCAATAAAATAATTGGTTAAGCTAACTGGAAAAAAGTACAATTAAAGATAGCTAGGCTGCATAGACGAGTAGCTAACATCCGCAAAGATGCAGTTCATAAATTGACAACATACTTAGCCAAAAACCACGGCAGTGTTGTGATAGAAGATTTGAATGTGAGGGGAATGTTAGCCAACCATAAGCTAGCTAAATCAATAGCCGACCAAGGATTTTATGAGTTTCGGAGACAACTTGAGTACAAGTGCCAATGGTACGGTTCTAAGGTGGTAGTAGCAGATAGATTCTTTCCATCATCAAAGACTTGTTCTAACTGTGGCCATGTTCAGGATATGCCATTAAATCTCAGGACTTATGATTGCCCAGAGTGTGGCTTGTCAATAGACAGAGATTTAAACGCCAGTATAAATTTGAGAGATGCGGTCGGCTTGACCGTCAATGCCTGTGGACGGAGTGCTGCCGACAGTTCCGGTAGAAGCAGGAAGTAAACATTAAAATGTCACTATATGACGTTTTATATCGGTTTTATGAAGCAGCAACAAGTAAGAGATTTCTATCACATTACAAGTAAAGAAGCATTTTGGCCGATTCTTCATTCTTTTCCCTGGTATTTCACCTCTGAAACCACAGATTGGGAAAACTTCCAACTAATTAATCGGAAATTTGCCGAAGCTGCTTGTGAAGAAGCTGCCGATGATGCTCTGATTTGGGTGCATGATTACAATCTCTGGTTAGCGCCCAAGTATATCCGAGAAATGAAACCTAATGCCAGGATTGCATTTTTTCATCATACTCCTTTCCCATCTGTAGATATTTTTAATGTATTACCTTGGCGAGGAGAAATTGTTGATAGCTTGCTTTGCTGCGATATTGTGGGTTTCCATATTCCACGGTATGCCGAAAACTTCGTGAATGTAGCTCGGAGTTTGCGAGAAATTGATGTTGTCAAAATTGAACCTGTACCAGAACATATTACCAAAGTAGGTATAGCTTTAGCAGAACCAGAAGTCACTACTCAGATCCGTCACCAAGGTCAGTTAGTCAGAATAGACTCTTTTCCTGTCGGAACTTCTCCAGAATATATCAAGAGCTTAGTAGAAAAACCAGAAACTCAAGCATTGATTGCATCTATTAAAGAAAAGTATCAAGGACGAAAGTTAATTATTGCCGCAGGTCGTATTGACTATGTGAAAGGTCACCGTCAAATGTTGGAAGCTTTTGAACGTTTGTTAGAACGTCGCCCAGATTTGCATGGCAAGGTTAGCTTTATTGTTAGTTGTGTTGCTCCAGCAAAAGGAATGCAAATTTATGACACTACTAAACAAGAAATTGAGCAATTAGTAGGGAAAATAAACGGGCGGTTTACTAGGTTTTCCTCTGATTGGATTCCAGTTTTGTTGTCTACAGAAGCTTTATCTTATCAATCACTTTTAGGTGATTTTGCTGCCTCCGATATCTGTTGGACTACTCCTTTGAGAGACGGTCTGAATTTAGTGGCAAAAGAATATATTGTTACTCGCCAAAATAGAGATGGGATATTAATATTGTCTGAGTTTTTGGGTGCAGCAGTGGAATTGCCAGAAGCTATTTTAACAAATCCTTACTCTGTTAAGTCTATGGATAATGCCATTGAACAAGCATTAGAAATGCCTATGGAAGAACAAAAGCAAAAAATGACAAAAATGTATGAAACTGTTTGGAAATATGATGTGAGATGTTGGGCATATCATATGTTTGAGCTGTTTCAAAATACCACCCATGATGTAGTTTCTGAATAGTAGAAGGTTTCTCTGTAAAGATATAACAATAGTTCATTAATTGATAATTGATAATTGATAATTGATAATTACCTCTGGTTAAAACCGGAATTGAATATAAGGAATATTTTCTTTTTTTTTCCTTAAAATAGTCCGCTTTAAACCAGAATAATTAATAATTATTAATTTGTAAATTTTTCTAAGAGGTCATTTCAGTTATCAGTTATCAGTACTGACCACTAAAGCCGGAGGCTTGAAATACTGAACTGAATATTTCTTTCATACCCTTAAAAGAGGAGGCTTTAGACCTCATTTTTTGGTGTTGCACAATCAGGAATGATGTAATCGGAACATTTGATATTTTTGAATAATTCTTTCCTCAATATATTTACAGTTGAAAATCTACTATCATTCTTTAATGTGCAACCCCCATTTTTTGGTAATAAAAGAGAAAAATTACTGCACCTAATAAAATTTAAGAAGCAAGGAGATAACATCATAATTAATTGAATACTTATAAATAATTATTGCTCTGCTGATTTAAATATCAAAGCATTGACTGATATTGGTTTTAGGCAAATTATGTCTAGAAATTATATGAGCTTTTCAAAAGCGATAGTTAAAAAAGTGAGGATTTTCGGGCAGCTATAGCAGAAAAATTACTATGACTATTATGAATGGCCACTAACTCTGTAATCCCCATTTATTCTACGTTCGCCCCTACTCCCTACTCCCTACTCCCTACAAAGAGCAAAAAGACTTTCCATACGCAAACCCTAATTAGAGGGGAGTCAAAACTCAGAATTCACCAAGTCAGCAAAAAAGAATTTATACCAAATCTGATTACTATAGACCACAATCTTAGGACTCGTTTCATTAATGGATAATGGATAATGGATAATTACCTCTAGTTAAAACCGTTACGGAATTGAATATAAGGAAATATTATTTCTTCTCTTGGTCAATTGGATATGGTTAGGAAACCCATCCATTCCACCCTACGGGAAGCTGGGCTAACGACCGCTTTTTTTTCCCTTTGTAGAGCGACAGCTCGCGGCGCAGCCAAGGGAAGGCTTTTGACCTGAATTATTTAATTAACAATTATTAATTATTAATTATTCGATAAAAATAACTATTACAGTTTTTTTGATGGAAGCTGTATTTCACAATTTATCCCAGATAAAATTTGTACAACTTATTTTTACATGGCTCCTTACTATCAGCATTAACTGACATTTTGACTTGTTATATTAAATCCGTTTAATTCGGTATAAAAAAATGTTCCATCTTCAACCATTACCAAATATTTCTCGAGTTCCCCTACTCCCCTACTCCCCTACCCAGCATCTAATTACACTGATGCTACCGGATTTGATATTACTGTGATTGGAGCCAGGAAAAGTGTTACAAGAAAGTTGAATACTATCCTCAATTTATGGAAGAAAATTTCATTCCAGATTATGTTATGGAAAGTACTGAGTATTCTCAGAATACAGGAGTTACTGCTGAGTTTCTTTAGCTATTTTGGTATAGCAAAATCTTTCATCTTAACTTATGGGTAGAGTGTGAATAGATGAACAGATTAATGGTAATTTTTCTGTAAATTACTATTAACCTACTCTACTAACTTCTATCAAAAATTGAGTAATTAACTAACAGGTAAAAATCATAAATTATGGTAAATAAAATATCTCAAGCTGATAAAAGAAGAGAAATTATTAAAACTTTCGACTCTGCTTATCCAGTATCTAGCGAAAAGGCAACTTTAGCAATTATAGGTGCAGGTGCATGGGGTTCTGCTTTAGCAAAATTGGCTGGTCATAATCAACATGAAATACATTTATGGTCTCGTAGCTTGAATGTCAATTTATCAGAAATACTCCAAGATGTTGATATTATAGTTTCGGCAATTTCTATGAAAGGAGTGAATGAAACGGCAGAAAAAATCAAAAAAATTGGATTATCAGAAAAGGTAATTATTGTGACTGCTACAAAAGGATTAGATCCAGCAACAAGGCGGACTCCTTCTCAGATTTGGGAAACAAATTTTCCTAATAATTCAGTTGTGGTTTTATCTGGTCCTAATTTATCAAAAGAAATTAATGATAAATTACCTGCTGCAACGGTAGTTGCTAGTAAAAATAAGGCAGCAGCAACAACAGTACAAAATATTTTTGCTTCTGGTTTATTTCGGGTTTATAGTAGTCCAGATCCTATTGGTACAGAGTTAGGTGGAACCTTGAAAAATGTTATTGCTATTGCTGCTGGAGTTTGTGATGGTTTGGAACTTGGTACTAATGCTAAATCAGCTTTGTTAACTCGTGCTTTGACAGAAATGATTCGGGTTGGTAATCATTTAGGCGGACAAACTGAAACTTTTTTTGGGTTATCTGGTTTAGGAGATATGTTGGCAACTTGTAGTAGTTCTTTGAGTAGAAATTATCGGGTTGGTTATGGTTTAGCTCAAGGTAAAAGTTTGGAGAAAATTTTAGACGAATTACAAGGTACTGCTGAGGGTGTTAATACTACGAATGTTTTGATCGATCTTGCTTACCGAGAGGAAATTCGCGTACCTATTTCTCATCAGGTTTTTCTTTTATTAAATGGCAAAATTACTCCAGAAGAAGCAGTAGTAGCTCTGATGGAAAGAGATTTGAAAGCTGAATTTTGTGATTGATTCTCAACTGAAAGCTCAAAATATTGTGGATTAGTAATGTGTTTTTTGTTTTAAGTAGTTAATGGTACTTAGACATTTTTTGGTAGGAAAAATGCGTCAAAGTTAGTCTAGACAAGGGAATTACGTCGATGCGTTAAAAATGGCTAGCACCCTTAGTAATTCAGGATTTTACCTTTTTGACGTAAAACCCTATGTCTATCTATATTTGAGCCTATTTTATGGCTTTTTTTTGTGTAAGTCCCATTAAGCAAAATTAATTATATATCTACGGCTCTTGTATAATATAAGTATATTTGTTGTTCTCTGTTATCTACTTTTATCAAATGTCAAATTAATTTTCATGGATACCTGTAGTAGGGAACAGCTCCATCAGGCAATAAGTAACCTTGGGAAAAAATCAAACCGTGTTCGATTTATCATCAGCCTATCTCAAGCACCAACCTTTTCTTTAGCTATGTTTTTATAGCTGCACGAATATTTATGATTGTCAGTAGTAAAACAGCAAGAATTTCAGAAATTCTAATCCTCTAGTCTAAGAAAAATTAGTTTTTCCTGTGATGCTCAGATTTTCTCAAAATTTATAGTAGTCGAAAGAAAGGTTAGGAAAGATCAAAAGCTTAAAACTCAGACAACGCAATATTCTTCCTTCTTCTTCCTTCCTTCTTCTGATCTAAACATAGTAAAACTCAGCCTAAGAGCAAAAACTAGCTAGGCAGTAGAACTAAATATAGGAACAATCTATTGGATATGCAGACTAGGAAATGGCAATACTGCTGATACCATGCTTGTCTATGGCTTCGACAGATTCAGGAGGTGAGGATTCTATCTCCCAATCTGGGAAAACTTTACGGATAACCTGAATATGAGGATCAACCTCAATCCAAAGCCTTGCTCCGCCAGCCTGACTGCGATTTGGCTTGTGAGGTCTGTAGATGATTTTGCAAGGTCCGACTATTTCCGCTTCATGGCATCTATGATTGCGATCGCCTTGTTTAACAGAGATAGCCGGATCACTGGTACCGTTGTCTCGGTTATCATCAATTACCTTTCGCACAATGTGAATAAAGGTATTGCCTGTACGCTTTCCTTTGTTCCAAGTACCTTGTGGACCTCGAAGACCAGGGGTTATTTCAGGCATTCCCCGATTGTTTAGAGGAATTGCCCAAAATCTACCTTTTTTCTTCGCTCCAATAACCCGACTTTGTTTCAAGAGCAGTCTGAGTCTGGCAGTAGAAATATTTAAGAGGAATGCTGCTTCCGTGGTTCCTACTAACATTGGCCTAAACTATTTCGGAATGATTTTTCAAATATACCACGCTAAAGTGTTCTGAAAAATTTTTCAGAATTTATAAGAGTGGTAAATAAGTAGTAAAATTTATTATACCATTTCTGGATAATGTAAGTATAATAAAAATGTTCTATTGAAGCGATCTAGAAGGAATATCCCAAATTTATGCTCCGTTTCTAGTGTTCGGTTTTGAATTTACCGAAAAATTGTGGGTATGCGCCTCCCCTTTTAAGGGAATAAAAAGCGGTCGATCTTCGGAGCTTCCCGTAGGGTGGGAAGGCGTACTTCGGAGCGGCTTTGTCACTCTTCAGGTTTCGGAGCTGGCCAACCATCGACCAAGAGAAAAGAGAATATTCCTGATGTCAAGTCTCCTGATTACAGAGCTACTGATAACTGAGACACCTACCACCTACCACCTCAGAAGTTTACCGGAAAATTGGGGTAGGCGCCTCCCCCTTTTAGGGGGACTTTTTGTTAATTAGGGCTGGCAAGTACTTTATTTGTCTGCGATAATTTGATCGTAGCATTATGGCACTCAAACTTTTCTATGCTCGTCTACGAGATGAAAATGCAAGGCACAGAAAATCATTACAGAAAGCTAGATTCAGCTATTCTTACTGGTAGATTTGTGCGTAACAGCATTATCAGAGCTTGGATAGATTGATCGTAAATAACTATTCCAACAGAAATTGGATAGAGGTTTTTTACCGATAAGCAATCATGATGGTTAGGATTAAAAGAACATCAAGTAATAGATAAATGGAGTATAGAACGCCATTTGATCTAGAGTATTTTGTGCCTATACTTTGATGATTTGGCATCAGCTAACTGGAGGATTACAGAGGTAATGGGG
>NZ_JAAHGU010000222.1:0-7035 GCF_010692685.1 Okeania sp. SIO2F5
GGATTTCCGAAGTTTAAGAAAAAGGGTAAAAAAGACAGTTTCTATTTAGATGGAACTATTAAAATTCTGCAAGGAAACTATATCAAATTACCCAGAATAGGAATAGTAAAAACTTATGAAATCTTATCTTCTGTACCAGTAAAAAATGTCAGGATATCCAAACGGGCAGGTAATTGGTATATCAGTTTTAAATATGATTTGGAATTAGGACTATTAGCCCATCCTAAGTCACGAGCTGTTATAGGTGTAGATGTAGGCATAAATGCTCTAGCAACTTGTAGCGATGGAACAAAATTTGCCAACGTCAAAGCTTATAAGCAAGCCAAAAAACGACTAACTCGTTATCAACGGCGTGTTAGCAAAAAAGAGCCAGGCTCAAAAAATAGAGCCAAAGCCGTAAAAAGACTAGGTAAAGCTCACAAAAAAGTAGCTGACATCAGAGCTAACACACTTCATAAACTGACAAAATGGTTAGCTAAAAACCACAGCACCATAGTAATAGAAGTATGACAATGTAAGTGGAATGCTCAAAAAGCGGTGCGACCCCGCGACGACGATAGTCGCACCTGGTAGCGCACCAAGAGATCATAAACTAGCAAGTGCCATAGCAGATTGTGGTTTTTATGAGTTTAAGCGTCAACTTATATACAAGTGTGAGTGGTATAGCAGTTCAGTAGTGATAGCAGATAGATTTTATCCAAGTTCTCAAATATGTTCTCATTGTGGGCATCAACAGAAAATGCCTTTACAAGAGAGAACTTATAATTGTGCTAACTGTGGATTTCAAGCTGACAGAGACTTTAATGCTGCTGTCAACCTAGAAAACTATGTTTGGGAGTAGGTGAAGTTCTCACCGATTTTAAGCCTGCTCTCGAAGATAAGTTGCAGACTGCGGTCAGTGGTCTTCAGTGTTTGCGCAGCATTGCGTCAGCAAAACAGGAAGCTAGCTCCAAAGCTCATGCAATTATGCTTTGGGTAAGTTTGGGTAAGTTTAGTAGAACGGTTGAGTACCAAGATACATGGAGTAGTAGATGCTCTGGGTAATCCTACTAATTTTTTTTACTACTGGTCAAGCATCGGACTTGGATGGGGCAGATGTAGTATTACCGATGGTAAAAGCGGAAGCAGTATTAGGGGAAAAAGCTGATGATGCTCAGGAGCGGGTGCCAATCGCCTTTGACCCACAGAGGAATAGAAGTAGTGATTTCCCCGAAAAAAAAACTGCGCGTGAACTGCGTAATTATGATCAGATATTGTACAAAGCAGGTCTATGAATCGAAAATTTCTTTGCCAAACTCAAAGAGTATCCAGCGTTGGCTCCGCCTAGTGGCAGCTATATCGCTACTAGATACGATCAACGTTCGGTTAACTTCCTGGGAGGGATTTATTTGGTAGCCTCAGTCATTTTATACCAAGCGTGAAAAAATAATGTTACGAATAGTAAGAGGAATAAAAAGACTTTTCAGAATATTCCCTTTGACAAAAAAGATGACTTCCGACCTAAAAAATGGTATTGAAGCCCTTCCCATACGACTCCTGACTCCTGACTTCCCCTCCACCGGAGGGGTTAGGGGTGGGTTGACTCCTAAGAAATATCCTAACTATTTGTAGCAAACATTTATCAATTTGGTATTATGAGCATAGCGATTGCCATCGACCTAGAGCATACAATACCCCTACTTGTCAATTTTTTAATTGATGACACGCCCTAATAAAAGGCAGTTTTTTTATAAATATTTATAAATAGATGATAGTAAGGAGTAGGGTAGAATTTCATACGATTTTCCTTTCTCCTTACTCCCGAAGGAGGGATTATATAACTATATTTAACTCTCTATCCCTACCTCCTTACTCTTCCATATCTTCTGGGTCTATATCTTCTGTTTCTTCTGCATCTATTTCTTCCATATCTTCTATTTCTTCTGTTTCAGTGGCAGGAACTAAAGCTACTTCTGCGATGGTATCTGCGTCATCTAGTTTTTGTACCCTTACTCCTGTAGCACTACGAGATTGAATCGAAATAGCGTCAACTGCTTGACGAATAATAATTCCGCGAGTAGTAATCATTATTAATTCTTCAGTTTCGTTGACTATTCGTAAAGAAGCTAATTTATCTTGTTTCCGTTTCTTCTTCTTAAACTTAGTAGCAATGCGACCTTTTCCACCTCGGTTTTGTAAGGTAAATTGAGAAACTGGCACCCGCTTTCCATAACCACCAGTAGTAATAACTAATGCCCACGGACCACTATTATTAACTGATGTAGTTTCTTCAGTTTCTTCCTCTTCTATTTCTCCATTTTCTAGTTCTAATTCTGCTTCTTCTAGCTCTAATTCTTCCTCATCAACATCAGCAATTTTATCTAAAATTGAACTGGGTAAAATATCCATACTAATTAACTCATCATCTTCGATCAGTTTCATAGATTTTACCCCTCTAGTATTACGACCCAAAGAACGTAATTGCTTATTATCTGTTCTAAAGTGAATTGCCATCCCAGAACTAGAAGCAATAATCACACTATCATCAACTTTCGCTCTTCTTACCCATCTTAATTGGTCGCCTTCGGCAAGAGAAATAGCTATTAATCCATTAGAACGAATATTAGAAAATGCTGATAAAGGTGTTTTTTTAATATATCCACCTTTGGTCAACATTACTAAAAATTCATCATCAGTAAATTCTGAAACTGCCACTATAGAAGTTACTTTTTCATCTCGTGGAATAGGTAACATTTGTACCACTGGTACGCCCCGTGCTATACGAGAACCAATAGGAATTTGATAAGCATTTAGACAATAAACAACACCTCTTTGAGTAAAGAATAAAATACTATCATGGTCACAACAACTGAGAAAATGTTCAACTCCATCATCATCTTTCATTTTCGTACCAGACTTACCACGAGTTGCTCGACTTTGAGCCTCAAAAGTATTAACTGGCATCCGTTTAATATAGCCTTGTTCTGTTAATAGAATAATTGCTTTTTCATTGGCAATTAAATCTGTATCATCTAGTTCACCTTCTGCTAGTTCAATGATAGTTATTCTCGGAGTAGCATAGCGTTCTTTGATTTCTAAAGCTTCAGTTTCAATAATTTCTAGAATTCGTTCCCGTTTAGCTAATATATCTTGCAAATCAGCAATTTTTAACAGTAATTCTTCGTGTTCTTGTTCAATTTTTTGTGCTTCTAATGCTGTTAATCTTCTTAACTGCATTTGTAAAATTGCATCTGATTGTACTTCAGATAAACCATGATTTTCAATTAGTTCTTGTTTGGCAGCAGGAGTATCTGCAGCCTGACGAATTAATTGAATAATTGCATCTAAATTGTCTAAAGCAATTAACAAACCTTGTAATAAATGGTCTCTTTCTTCAGCTTTTCGGAGTTCATATTGAGTCCTTCTCGTAATAGTTTCTATCCGAAAATCTAGGAATACTTCGAGATATTTTTTCAGCGTTAGTAACTGGGGTTCTGAATTTACTAATGCTAAAATATTAGCTCCAAAGTTTGCTTGTAGAGTGGTTTGTTTATAAAGATTATTGAGTACAACTCTAGGGTAAGCATCTCGTTTGAGTTCGATAACTACCCGCATTCCGTCGCGGTCGCTTTCATCCCTAATATCAGAAATGCCATCAATTTTTTTGTCATTAACCAGTTCAGCAATTTTTTCAATTAAAGCTGCTTTATTAGTTTGGTAAGGTAACTCTGTAACAATAATAGCTTCTTTGTCAGGGCGACCGCGCTGTTCGAGGGTTTCTATGGTGGCGACACCCCGCATAGTTATAGAACCACGACCGAGTGTGTAAGCATCGCGGATACCAGATTTTCCCAGAATTTGAGCCCCTGTAGGAAAATCAGGACCGGGAATGTAGTGCATTAACTCAGTATCAGTTATTTCTGGGTTTTCGATCAGTGCTAACAAACCATCAATAAGCTCCCCCAAATTGTGGGGAGGAATATTAGTTGCCATTCCCACTGCGATACCAGACGAACCATTGAGGAATAGTTGAGGAATGCGGGAGGGCAGTGCCAACGGTTCCTGTTGAGAACCATCAAAGTTATCAACAAAATCTACTGTTTCTGCATCAATATCCCGCAACATGGCATCAGAAGTGAGCGCTTGTAGACGACACTCTGTGTAACGCATAGCCGCAGGTGGGTCATTGTCTACAGAACCAAAATTACCGTGACCGTGGATGAGGGGCGATCGCATTGAGAAATCCTGAGCCATTCGCACCAAAGCATCGTACACCGCTGTATCGCCGTGGGGATGATACTTACCCAGCACTTCTCCCACAACACGAGCGCATTTACGGAAAGGGCGGTCTGCTGTTAACCCTAATTCGTTCATGGCATAGAGTATGCGACGATGCACGGGTTTGAGACCATCTCTAGTATCTGGTAATGCCCTACCTACGATTACACTCATGGCATATTCTAGGTATGATTGGGACATTTCATTACGGAGATCGGTCGGTACAATTCGTGACTCAGAAGTAGTCATACTAATGAAAAACTCCGTTAAATATATAATGAATTAGCAAAAAACCGACAAAATAGGATTTCCCCAGATTAAGTTCGGTGTATTTGCAAAATTATGCTGTTTACGTCTAAAATTATAGCATATTTCTTGTCTATTTTTGATAAAATTAATTCAAAAATGTCTTAGTATTTTCAGTTAGATTTAAAGTTCAAATATTGGTATGATGACAATAGACATCTCCACCAAAAGAGGGAACAGGGAATAGGGAACAGGGACCCACCCCTAGCCCCTCCCAGGAGGGGAATCATTGATGATTTATGGATAATAATTGATTTTATCTTGGATTTTTACGCCTATGTCTAATAGACCTCTTGCAAAAGTTTTAATTAAATCAACTCAAAATATGAAATCAACTATTCCCTATTCCCTATTCCATATTTCCTGACTTCTGCAAGAAGTCTAATAAAAAGTTTCATTTAATCAAAAAAAATCTAATATCTAAAATTAACTGATGATTTCTGTTATTTATTCCGATGAATTTCTCGAACACAAAACTGGTATGCTACACCCGGAGCGACCAGAACGTTTAACTGCAATTGTCAAAACTCTCAAAACTTTTCCTCACAATGGCCAATTGCAATGGCGATCGCCCACCCCGGTGCAACAACGTCATTCATCATTGATGACACTACTAGAAAAAGTTCACTCTCGCAGCCATATTCAAGCAGTAGCAGAAATAGCTAATCAAGGTGGCGGTTATTTGGATGGAGATACGCCAGTTTCTGCGAAAAGTTATGATGTGGCATTATTAGCGATAAGTGCTTGGTTAGATGGAGTCGATCTAGTATTAGCAAATGCCAATCCGGCGTTTGTGTTGGCGAGACCCCCTGGACATCATGCTGAAAGTAGACGAGGCATGGGATTTTGCTTATTTTCCAATGCGGCGATCGCAGCTCATTACGCTCTAGAGAAACCAGGTATTAACAAGGTCGCCATTCTAGACTGGGATGTGCATCACGGTAACGGTACTCAAGAAATTGTCGAAACCAACGAAAATATAGCCTACTGCTCCCTCCATCAATCTCCCTGTTATCCTGGCACTGGCTCTGCTGATGAACATGGTTTCCACAATAATGTACTAAATTTACCCATGTCACCAGGTACCACAATGGCAATTTATCAACCCACATTCGAGCAAAAAGTTGTACCCTTTTTAGCTAGCTTTCAACCAGATTTATTGATTGTTAGTGCTGGTTATGATGCTAACCGTGACGATCCATTAGCAGGTATTGCTCTCCAACCAGAAGACTATGGAGAATTTACAAAATATTGTTTGCAAATAACCCGCAAAATCTTATTTGGTTTAGAAGGTGGTTATGACCTACCTAGTTTATCTCAATCAGTAGTGGCAACAATTGAACGTTGTTTGTAGATTAATTCAGTTAGCCTCCTACCGGAAGAACTGTGTTAGCAGTTATCAGTACCTCCGGCAATAGGGAAGCTTTGAAGATGTAGGTAAGTTAAAGCGATCGAAGATTTCAAAATCAAACATTATCAGGACTTAAATTAAACGGACATGACATGATATTAATAATTATATTTTAACTGAGACTGGATTGATTCGCTACCACTCAATTAATTTGCAATTTTGTAATTCTCTAGGTTGTGTGGGTACTAACCACAAATCTAATCAAAACGCAAATTTTGTGTTTAAATGGTTAGTCCAGCCCACTTTTTTCAAGTAAACGTTATTTTGGTGACAATACGTCGGGATGCTAGGCCAGTTCCAACCTCTATTGTTCGGCATTAAACAGCCAAAGAGATTTGAAAAGCTAGTGTGCCGAACGTAAAAAGTTTAAATAACCGGGCGAAGCCAACTTTACATCTGATTGAAGAAGGAGACAGGAGACAGGAGACAGGAGACAGGAGAAAAATTACATGGGGATAGTCAACGACCTGCCGCTCCGCGTCTACGCTCCCCCAAGTAATTTTGAACACTCCAGTTGACGGTGGGGTATTAAACCCACAAAGAAAATGATAAATTGGTAGCTGAAGAAAATCAAGGCTTGCAATTAAAAATTGACCCTGGTTCTAAACAAACAGGCTTTGCAATGGTTACCCAAAGTGAAGAAGTTATCTTTGCAATGGTTTTAATCCATCGTGGTCAGTAAATCAAGAATGCTTTGGAGCGACGGCGAACTCTTCGTCGAGGTCGTCGTCGAAAAACTCGCTACCGTAAGTGCAGATTTTTCAACCGCAAACGAAACAAAGGATGGCTGCCACCAAGTTTCAGGCATCGGGTTTTGAGATCATGTCCGTTGGGGCGCGTTTGTGTAAAAGTTAGCGTGGATATCTACAGGAAATTTAAGTTTTTTTCTTACTCAATGGCCTTCCTGTTTGTTGCCTGTTGCCTTCCGGAGCTTTTGCCTGTTGCCTACCTTTTCTATACAATACCGATGCTACCGGACATGATATGACTGTAGAAACTTGGGTTAATAGACTTTGTAAACTAAGTCCGATAAGTAGTTTGACTATGGAATTGGTCAAGTT
>NZ_JAAHGU010000223.1:0-7008 GCF_010692685.1 Okeania sp. SIO2F5
TTATCTCTCCCCAAATCTTCCCTCTTAACCTTTTCTCTCTTACCTTCTGTCTCCTGTCTCCAGTATAGCTGTCTCCTAGTCAAAAAAACTTGATATTTATATGAAGATACGGTTAGGGGTTCTATAAGGAACGGGGAACGGGCAAGATGCCCCCAAACACAAAACTATTAAAATCATCCCGCATTTATGCAACGCCCAAAATTTTGATTTCTCAAATCCTTACCTGGTAACTATTTCATTTTTAGCGTACAATTTCGTTCGGTTACTACCGATCGCCTATATAGCGAGATTAGATGAAAGTAGAAGGTATGCAATAATCGTTGCTTTTCTATTAGAAATGGCTGCATTATTAGTTGATACTGCAATTTCCATGCACGATAAAATGATGGGTAAATTATTCCGTCGTAGTGAAAACCAGCACAATCAAAAATTTCAACAGGATGGTAAACTGGACAGTACAAAATTCTTAGTGGAAAAAACTGCCTTGGTGAATTAAGGTATGATTTGAGAAAGAAGTGATCGCTAATTAGGCAGAAAAATTATGGAATGTCCAAATGGGTCAATCAACTCACATAATAGAGTTGTTGGGAAATAACTTAGGTTAGGAAAAAACGAAAATGAAAACAGATATATTTTGTTAGTAATTTAATTATTTATGCTGCCATCAAATATAAGTTCCAGTCATCCAGTTGCTGAAATACATTAATTTGTCATCAAAATCAATAAGCGTGATTACGGTAAATTTGGCTGACAGCTCCATAACGTTTGACACCCGCGAAGGCGTTTTCACATATCACCCAAGATTTGCTCAATTTCCGGCGTTGGTAAATCAAGAGATGAAACTTTAAGAGTAGTCTGTTTCTGATACCTCTAAATATTTTACCAAAGTAAGTGATGGGTATCACCCCTAGTAGAAAATCATCTTACCAATTACCAACGCCCAATTTCCGATTTTCCGATTTTTGTTGCTCACTTAATTCTCCTCCCTTTGGTTTTTTATGGGGGATACGGATATTTTCATACTGGCGAGTGAAGACCTTGAAAACCACTATCCACTTCAATCGGAATCTCCACAGGTATATTTCCTATTAGCTTTTCCTGGTCATGGCATTTTTTATCATGTAACTTTCCTTCTCGTACCTGAGTTAATACTAACACTTTCTGATTTTGGTCCACTGCTGCTAGATGTTTGCGAGTATGACGCTTTTTTTTTCCTGAATAATTCAGTTTTTGTTTTTCGGGGTGAGTTGGTAGTTGCACTGGCCGTTCTGTGCCGTCCATGATCACTCGTTCTACTCCAGGGAAACGTTCTATAAATGCTTGAACACAGTTAATTTGACTCTGGAGTGTACCTTTTTTTCTCCCAGGGCAGCTTCTAAAATCGGTTGTCAGCGATGTACCCAATAATGTGCTTGACTGCGGTCAATATCAAACAAGATGCCAGCTAAATCAAAGGTGGGGTAATATCATGTCCGATTATATACTTAGACTTTGATGAAAGGGAGATAGAGAACATAAGTTAGAAGGAATAAGGGTTTCCTCCAATTGTGACGTAATTTTATACACTAACGATACTACCGGACATGATATAACATTTAAAGTAGAAGAGAATGTAGAATAATTTGTCTTGACTGGTGCGTAAACGAGCCTTACGGCCACCTCCAACAGAGCGTTGACGAGGTTTCTCCAGCAATGTTTGTTCATATATTTGCTCAAAGGACTTCAACAAAGTGTAATATGCTTTACGATGTAATCCTGTTAATGCTCTGAGTAACCTGTCTTGTTTTCAGGCTTGTTCAATATTTAATTTAGCATTTATAAAGGCCAATTTATGCTTGAACCATTTTACCTTATTTCCCAACAACTCTATTAATTATTAATTGTTGAATAGCCACTACCTAACCCTTATCTCCTCTAAATAACGAATCAATCACATTCCAAAATACTAAACTTGCTGACAGGATAATCTAGGGGCAGAAATGTATAGCCTAATGGCGAACAACTAGACTTCACTACTTTAGTAAAAATAATTCTTGATTCCAGGCGATCGCCACTTGGTAAAAAAGTTATTTCTCCTGTAGCACCCTCGGAACTAAAATTTTCACTTGCTAAAATTTGTTGCAGGGCAATGCGATTTAATTCTTTACGTTCTGGCAGGGTTCGTAATGCTGTAATCAAAGCTCTAGCTGCATCATAAGCAAAAGCTGTACGCCAACTAACAGTTCCTCCCCAAATGTTTTTTGCTTGCAGTGGAAAATCTGGATCGGGACTATTCAAACTGTGCCACGGTGTAGCTACCACAACATTTTTCTCTGCTTCTTGAGCGCCAAACTTGAGAGTATAGTTACTATAGAGGTTTTCTCCAGTAATTATCGGTAAATTGAGCTGCCAATTGGCTTTGATTACCTCTATTGCCTTTGCTAAAGTGGAAATATCTGGCAGTAATACAATTGCAGTAGCTTTTTGTTTCTCTACTCTATTGATGGCAGCACTGGCATTAAAAGAAGTTCTTGATAAATCAAAACTGTCATTCATATCTTTAACTATTTTGCCACCACCAGCACTCAAACTAACCATAAATTTATTTTTGAGAGATTCACTGTAAATATCATTAGGATTATCAAACAGAGCTACTATTTGCTGTTGATCAGTAGATTTATTAATTAAGTAACTTGCCATTGCTTGAGCCATTGTGGCATCAGATGGTATCATCCTAAAGAAAAAATCATTGCGATTTGATAATTTAGAAGTACTAGCAGTGGGAGAAATTAAAACCAGTTTATTCTTTTCATAAATTGGAGCTACTTCCATCGTGATTTCACTAAAAGTATGACCAATTACTGCCAAAACTTGACCTGTTAAAACCAGATTATTTGCTATTTTTACTGCTTGCTCTGGAGAGTTGCCATCATCAACAATAATTACAGTTAAACCCTTGCCTCCAATCAAATTATCGCTCAGGTTTATGGCATTCTGAGCTTGAGCAACTCCCCGTAATTTTTCTAAACTATAGTTGAGAGCTTGTGACTCACCTGTCATTGGTGCTACTATGGCTATAGTATAAGCGTCAGTATTGCTAGCAGCTAGTCTGGCATTATTCAGATAAATCAGGATTTCTGGATCGTTAAAGTATTTTTTTCTAGCTGTTTCTAAAAGTTTGACTGCTTGCAAATAATCACCATCAGCAAAAGCTTTAACTCCCTCTTCTTTTTCTTTGGGTGCGGAACCTGGAATCAGAATTTCTTCCCCACAACTCAAATTATCATCCAGTTTTAAAGGACAAGTTGTAGGTGCTTCTGGTAAAATAGCAATTAAGACAGCGATCGCTCCTAGTGTTAAAAGGGAAATATTGCCTAACCATTTATTGACTTTGGGTGTGGTTTCTTGATATTTACTCTTGAAGTTCTGTATTTTTTGCTGCAATGGAAAGTCAGATAAATAGTTTTTCTTTGCGGGAGCGGGTTGTTTGCTCTGGGTAGGGTCAATTTCTGCTTGTACTTGCTGGTTGTAGTTAGCAAGACGTTCCAAAATGTCTTCGGTTGTTTGGGGGCGACACTGAGGTAAATTTGCCATCATCTCATCAATTAAGTCTGCTAATGTTTTTGAGATTTGAGTAGCATGGTGTCGCCACATTAATCTACCACTCTGAGGATCGGTAGGCAAATTAGTAGGATCTTGTGCTGTGACTAAATAAACTATAGTTCGAGCAATGGCAAAGACATCCGACTGTCGTGTGATTTTCCCTTCATACTGTTCTGGGGATGTGTAACCTTGAGAAATCATCCCAGTCACATCTTTGCCTTCAAATTGCCTTAAATATGTTTCTGTAACTTGCCTAGTCGCACCAAAGTCAATTAATGCTAGTTGACCCCATTTCTGCTTTTGGGAATCTTGTTGATGGTCAGTGTGATTTTTTTCATTTTCAACCTCCTGTTTGTGGTCTAATGTTTCTCTGGTTTGTTCTGGATCATTTCCTAGCTGTGCAACATTTTCTTCGGTAAGTGAAATGGAAGATAAATTATTTGCTCTGCTAGCTTTTCCATCTGTTTGTTGACTAGCTTCTTGTTTAGGCAAATTTTCATAAGATCCAGAGGGTTGTTTGGCTCCATTATGATTGGAGTTTTGTGCTGGGGAGCTACGCAACATGATATTTGTTGGTTTAAGATCCCGATGGATGCAATGATTCTGATGAAGTTTACCAATAATTTCTACTAACTGTGTGAGCCAGGCGATCGCTTGCTCTTCTTCTATAGGTTGATTATGATGAATTTGTTGCAACCAGTCAGATAAATTTATACCCTCAATTTTTTCCATTACCAGACAGTGTAATGGTTCATCTCCCGCTTCTGACCAGATAAAGTATCCTTCTGGTTCGACTTTTGGTAATCCAGGTTCGTGTAAATATGTTAAAACTTTTGCTTCTTGCTCAAACAAAGAAATTACTTGTTCTATTTCTTCGTCTTCTATTTCCCTTGGCACTTGCAATATTTTCATAATTTTTATCGTACCACGATCGTCAACTTCCCAAGTTTGACCAAAACCACAGTCTCCAATAAGTTGAATCGCTCGATAGTGCTGTTGTAATATTTGTCCAGGATTAATCATCTTCCTACAAGTCAAAAATCAAAAGTCAAAGGCATATTAAAATATACAGTCACCTAGTCATCATATTAAATCTGGTGTTGCACAATAGAGAATGATATTCTAGAATTTGATTGAGAGATGGATTGTCTTGATTGTCAAAGCCATAAAAGCTTGAAAAATAGTCATTGTCAGGGAAAACAGAGTTATCTGTGCCGTGACTGTGGCCGTCAATTTCCAGAAAGCCCCTGTCCTGCGGGTTATAGTTCTGAGGTGATATGTTGTACAGATCCATTCCCTTGCTGCTCTATGATTTGAAACATCGGCAAATTCCTCAATTCTCGTAATCATTCGTCACTGTGCAACGCCGGAAAATGCTATTGCTGCATATCATCTAGCATTGGAAGTTCGCACCAAAAAAGATTTTCCTATCGATTGGGCAGGGACTCAAAAAAATCTAGGTAACGCCTACAATAACAGAAATCGTTCTACCCAATCTACAAATTACTATCTATATTTTCTGAGACCAGTTCCCAAAACCTTATTGCAAATGCCTAACTAAAGCTTCCCCCACTCGTTGAGCATCGGCCTCCGTCATGCCAGAAGTCAGAGGTGGACAGATATGATTCGGACACCAACGTTCGGCACCAGGAAAACTCTCACCTTCACAAATACCTGCAAAAACTGGTTGTTTGTGACAGGGTATTTCATATACTGTTCCTCCTAAAAATATCTCTTCTTCTGCTAATGCTGTTTTGATTTCTTTGGCATTTTTTCCCTCTGGCAAATGAACAATCAATTTGTAATTACTAGCGATATCCATTTTTTCTGTAGATACAAACGATAGACCAGCTTCTTTGAGAGGTGCAGTAATTAATTCATAAGCTCGCTCACGTTTTTTCAACATCTCTGGCAATTTTGCTAAATGTATCCGACCAAGCAGAGCATTCATTTCCGTGATTCGCATACTATTACCAAAGTCCGTGTGTAAGCCACCAAAGTCCATGCCTCGCTTCCCTTGGTTTCTCAAAGAACGTGCGATATAGTCTTCCTCTTCATTATTCAGAGTTATCATTCCTCCCTCACAAGTTGTCATTACTTTAGTCGGGAAAAATGAAAAAGCAGCACCATCTCCCAAATTTCCAGCACTTACATCATTGATTTTACTACCGTGAGCATGGGCAGTATCTTCGAGGACAAATAACCCTCGTTGGTGACAATATTCCACCACTTGCGGAAACTCTGGAGAAATGACGCCCCCAATATGAACCCACATTACTCCAGAAATCTTCTGTGGGAGATTATTACCCTTTTCTACTGCCTCTTGCACCATCTGTAGAGAAGGAGCAAATGTTTGTTTGTCCATATCCAGATATTGAACTTTTCCCCCGGCACGAATTACTGTAGCAACAGTAGCAAAGTTGGTATTAGTAGGAACTAAAACAGTTGTTGCCTCAACTTTTTTCAAGCGTAATAGAATTTCTAGTCCAGAGGAGCCACTATTAACAGCGATCGCGTATTTTGTACCGACATATTCGGCAAATGCTTGTTCAAATGCTGTGGTATGTTCCCCTAAAATTAGTCTTCCAGACCTTAAAATTTTCTCAGATTCTGATAAGAAATATTGAATTTCATCATCTGTAATATCGAAATAAAATGGTTTAATTTTTTGATTTACTGTCATGTTCCTCTCTCTTGAAAATTCGTGTTCTTGCATTAAATAAATTTACATATTTATCGGACTCAAATACGATAATCAATCTAGTTTTTTCCTCTTCCATAAAGTAGGAATTATACCATTTTTTCCAAGTAATACTAGAACCTATCTATAGTTTTTATTAAAGGCTGATTTAGTAAAAATTTATTAATTGCTGCCTTTTATGGCAAATAACACAGTAAAGGCAGCAAGCAAATTAGAGTGATTAAAAGAGCGTGAAACGACTAAATTGTGTGATAGACATTATAGCTAATTTGTACAGTGTGTAACTCAATAGTTATGCTGCCGAAATGAGCTAGGGATTCATTGCTTCAATTACTTAGCTGCTAAAACATGAATGACCATAGGTTCATTTTGATGTGCAAAATAATCTAGGGGTTTGAACCCTGCTTTTATCGCCAGATATTGAAAATAGTCCACTGGATATTTATCATAACTTAAAAAGTGAAATTTTGTGCCACTCTTTATATTTATTGGTCTTTAGTTGCTCTCACATTATGCTCTAAACAATAAGTTTCAGCCACCCAATTAAATTCATAATTAAATGCATTAGGGTCGAATCCAGAAACTGGCAAATCACGATGGCTTTGTTGCATGAAAGTAGCGATCGCCAAAAACTCCCTTAGTTGGAAGTTAACTAGATTTCTACTTTGTAGCTCTGGGGTTTACCATTTTGAATCATCACGTTGAGTATGGAACATTGTATGAAT
>NZ_JAAHGU010000224.1:0-7000 GCF_010692685.1 Okeania sp. SIO2F5
ATCTACAGGAAATAAGTCAGAAATGGCGGTTGGTTATTGCACTCTTTATGGTGATATGAATGGTGGATTAGCAGTAATTTCTGATGTTCCGAAAACTCGTGTTTATTCTCTGTGTCGGTGGTTGAATGAACAGGCAGTTAATAGCAATAAAAATTTCTATGGATCTGAAAATTTACTAATTCCTGAAAAGCCAAATATTATTCCCGAAAATATTATAACTAAAGCTCCCAGTGCTGAGTTAAAAGAAGACCAAAAAGACCAAGATTCTTTACCTGATTATGAAGTCTTAGATGATATTTTATTTAGGTTAGTAGAAAACTGCGAATCTTTAGCAGAAATTATTGCAGCAGGACATGATTCAGAGGTAGTAAATAAAGTAGTGAAATTAGTCATGCGGGCAGAATTTAAACGCAGACAAGCACCCCCTGGTTTAAAAATTAGCGAGCGAGCTTTTGGTACAGGTTGGCGGATGCCTATTGCTAAAAAATTAGAGCAGAATAAGAAATGTGGGAGGTGATATAGTCCTGAACTATAGTGCGTTTTTCCACAATCAGTTAATAATGCTTTAACTGCTAGCTTACAACTATTAATCTTGCCAAAAATTACCTTATATAAAGCACATTGGCCATTGACTTATTTGATGAGTAAAAAAACCTTATTAAATACCTTAGCTTTAGAAGTAAAACAAAGAATAATAGAGGCAATTGGTGTTAGTAAATATCTTGGAAAACAAATGGAAAAAGCTTATAAAATATTAGGAGCACGAGGCATAAAATTAGCAACCAATCAAGTTAGATATTCTCTGCTTGATCGTCGAACAGAAAGGCAAGGAATTTTAGACAAAGCTAGAGAATTAGGAATTACAATTTTAGCTTATAGTCCTTTAGCAAAAGGATTGCTTAGAGGCAAATATACTAAAGAAAATTTATCTACAGGTGCTCGAAAATCTAACCCTCGTTTCCAGAATAAAGGATTAGAAAAAATAGAACCTGTCATATCTTTATTGACAAAAATCGGAGAAAAATATGGTAAAACTCCCGCACAAGTAGCACTTAATTGGTTAGTCTGTCAAGATAATGTTATACCTATTGCTGGTTGTAAAAATGCCGAACAGGTACGACAAAATGTAGGAGCTATAGGATGGGAAATCGGTGAAAATGAATTTAATCAATTAGAACAAATAACCCGCCCTTGGCTACAATGAAGATTGTAAGCATAAATCAGTAGGAAAAGAAATTGGTTTAACTGCTAAAATGTGAAAGATTAAATAATACTTTACATCAAAGGGACTATTTATGGTAATAATGATTAAACTAAGAAACTGTAAAGCTTATGATTAGCCAAGGAGATATCAAATGGCTTCTATAGATGGCCATAAACTTTATCCTAAAGTAGAAGAAGATAAGGAGGATATTCAGGACATTAATTATACCAAAAAATTTCCCCATCAGAAAAATAAAGGAGGATGGAAAGGATTAATTCCTGGTATTGTCATTGGTGTAATTGCTAGTGTGGTAAGTATGCAGCTACTTTCCAAACCAAAGCAAAATACGGAAGCTAATACCACTTCTACACAAACCATTACAGGTGTAGTCGAGACTAATGTTAGCCCTTCTATGAGCGTGACAGTGGCCAAGGTAGAATTAGCAACAGTGGAACGCACCCTTGATGCTACAGGTAGCGTTGTTGCCTTCGATCTATTACCTGTCTTACCACAAGCGAATGGGTTGCAAATTCAACAAGTCTTAGTAGATGAAGGAGAAAAAGTTACTCAAGGTCAGGTAATGGCAATTTTGGATGACTCCGTTTTGAAATCGCAAATTAACCAGGCAAAATCTCAAGTAGCATCTGCTAGGAGTGAAGTAGAGCAAAGAAGAGCTGCTCACAGTAAAACTAAAGTAGGAGTAGAGCAAGCAACTGCTGCTTGGGAACAAGCAATTGCTGACCGAGATGGTGTTAAAGCTACTATTGCTCAGGCCAAAGCAGGTAGAGATGAAGCGTTCGCTGGTTTAAAGCAAACAAAAGCAAGTCGGGATGATGCTGTTGCTGCTCTTAAACAAACCCAAGCAAGTCGTAATGATGCTGTTGCTGCTCTCAAACAAACCCAAGCAAGTCGTAATGATGCTCTAGCATCTGTTGCCCAAACTGAAGCAAAGTTAGCAGAAGCTAAGGCGGAAGAAGAACAAGCGATGAGAGATTTTGAGCGATATCAAACCCTGAAATCAGAGGGTGTTATTAGTTCTCAAGAATTAGAAACTCGTAGCACTGCTGTGAAAACAGCCAGGGAAGGAGTGCGAGTTGCTGAAGCTAATATTGATAGTGCGAAAGCTAAAGTTGAAATTGCTGAAGCTAATATTAGTAGCGCCAAAGCTAAAATTGAAATTGCTGAAGCTAATGTTAGTAGTGCAAAAGCTAAAGTTGATATTGCCAACTCAAATGTTAGCAGTGCAGAAGCGAGAGTAGAAAGTGCAGAAGCAAGTCTGAGTAGTTCAATGGCTCAACTACGGAGTGCAGAAGCCAAAGTTAATAGCGCCAAAGCTAATGTAAGTAGTGCTCGTGCAGAAGTTGAAAGCGCATTATCAAATATTGATAGCGCTATGGCAAATGTTAGCAGTGATGAAGCTCGCTTAGAAGAGAGACAAACTCAGCTAGCACAGACTTTAATGAAAGCACCCGCAAACGGTATAATAGCCGAACGGATAGCTCGTGTTGGTGATGTAACTTCTAGTAGTAAAATGTTGTTTTCTATTATTAAAGATAATCAATTAGAACTACAATTAGAAGTACCAGAAACTCAATTACCACAAGTTAAAATAGGTACAAAAGTTCAAATTACATCAGATGCAGATAGTCGGATAAAAATGTCAGGAATAGTGAGAGAAATAGCACCATTAGTCAAGGAACAAACTCGCGAAGCTACTGTCAAAATAGACCTACCTAATAGTAATTTATTACGACCAGGAATGTTTTTACGAGCAACAATTACAACTGCGACAAATCAAGGATTAAAAATTCCAGCAAAAGCAGTATTACCTCAAGCAAATGGGCAATCTATTGTTTATGTTTTGCAAAACAATAATCAAGTTAAAGCCGTACCTGTAGAAGTAGGAAAAATTTTGAGTAAAAATAGCAATCTAGCTAATGCAAAAATTGAAGTAAAACAAGGTTTAAAATTAGGCAATCGTGTAGTAGTATCGGGTGCAGTCTACCTCAAAGATGGAGATATCGTTAAAGTTATTGAGTAAAATAAACCTATTATAATTGGTCAGGAAAAATGTTATCCAAATTTAAATAATTATATATTAATCGATACTTATTAACTCCAATAATTTAAAATCAAAAAATAACAAACCATTATAATTCCTAATTGCCAAAAGTAATATCAAACTTTGTATTTTGTTATAAATACTCTTAATTTTTAATTTTTTACTTTCACATTTTGAATTAACCATGTCATTTCATTTATCAGCTTGGTCAATTAAAAAACCAGTTCCAACTCTGGTCATGTTTCTAGTTTTAACAGTAGTAGGATTAATGTCATTTTTGCAATTAGGAATAGATAACTTACCCAATGTCGATATTCCCCTAGTATCAGTCACAGTAACTCAACAAGGAGCAGGTCCTACAGAACTAGAAACTCAAGTAACAAAAAAAATTGAAGATGCTGTAGCAAGTTTAGGAGATATAGACAAACTAACCTCAAGAGTAACCGATGGAGTTTCTAACACTACTATTACTTTTGACGTAGGAGTAGATAGCGATCGCGCAACCAACGATGTGCGTAATGCCATAGATCAAATTCGCCAAGACCTACCCCGAGACGTTGACGATCCTATCGTTCAAAGACTAGACTTTGCTGGAGGCGGAGCAATAATGGCCTACGCGGTCACCTCTAACAAACGTTCTGTAGAAGAGTTAAGCGAATTAGTTGACAAAGAAATTAGTCGGGCTATCCTTAATGTTACAGGTGTTTCTCAAATCAATCGTATTGGGGGAGTTGACCGGGAAATTCTCATCGAACTGAGTCCCGAAAGATTAGAAAGTCTTGGTATTACTGCTACTCAAGTCAACGAGCAAATTCGTGCTTTGAATGCCAACATACCAGGAGGACGTTCTCAAACAGGAGGTAGAGAAAAAAGTATTCGGACATTAGGAAGTGCTGACACAGTAGAAGCATTGAAAGAATATCAAATTATTCTGCCTGACGGTGGTGCAGTTCCCCTTTCCAGTGTTGGTCAAGTCATAGATGGTTTTGGGGAAACTAGAGAAACAGCTTGGTTATTAGAAAAAAATAGTTCCAACCAAGATTCAGAAACAAATAATATTGGTAAACCAGTTGTTGCTTTCGGGGTACTTCGCAGCACAGGTAGTACCCTAGTTACTGTCGAAAAAAACGTGCGGAAAGCAGTTGCCCAACTTAGAAAAACATTGCCACCAGATGTAAACTTGCAACTTATTTTTACGAAGGCAACAGAAATTGAGGCATCATATCAAGCATCCATAGACGCTTTAGTTATTGGTTCCATACTCACTGTGGTAGTTGTAGGTATATTTTTACGAGATTGGCGACCCACCTTAGTAACAGCAGTAGCATTACCTTTATCAATACTGCCTACTTTTTTGGTCATAAAGACTCTTAACTATACCTTAGATCAAATGACCCTATTAGCACTAGCATTAGCAATGGGGAACTTAGTAGATGATGCTATCTGTATGATCGAGAATATCGAACAACATATTTCTAAGGGAAAAAAGCCATTTCAAGCAGCTTTGGATGGGTCAGCAGAAATTGGTTTTGCGGTGGTTGCAACAACTGCAACTATTGTAGCAGTATTCTTACCTGTGGCATTTATGGGTGGGGTACCGGGGCAATTTTTTAAACCTTTCGGCATTACGGTAGCGGTAGCAACTATGTTTTCCACATTAGTTGCCACTACAATGACACCCATGTTGGGAGCGCGGTTATTGAAACTGAAAAGACTGGAAACATCTCCTGATTTTTCCGAAAAAAATCACAAACAAAGAAAAATTCGTCCTTACAGTCAGTTATTAACTTGGGCGTTGCGCCATAAAATTCTCACCTTAGTTATTGCTATAGTATTCTTTATTGGTAGCTTACAATTAGTGCCACTGCTGCCGAAAGGACTAACGGGGGGTGAGGAAAAGGGGGTGAGTATAGTTGAGCTAGAATTGCCTCCTGGTTCAACCTTAGCAGAAACTGAACAAGTTGCACAACAAACAATCCAACTATTCCAGGAAAATCCACTTGTCACCAGTGTGTTTGCCGATCTAGGTAGTAGAAGCGGTGGAGTTGTGTACAAAGGTAACTTATACGTTACCATCTTACCCAGACAAGAACGGAATATTTCTGAAAAAGAATTTGAACAACAGATACGACCATTGTTTCAGAATATTCCAGGAGCGCGAATTCATTTTGCTAGTCAAGGTCCAGGTGGTGGTGATAAGGATTTAAAGATTATTCTGAAGAGTGAAAATGCAGTTGCTTTAGAACAGACATCGGATGCTTTGGAACGACAAATGCGAGAAACTCCTGGGTTGGTGGATGTGACTTCCAGTGCTAGTTTAGTGAAACCGGAGATTTTGATTAAACCATTACCTGCTAGAGCAGGAGATTTAGGAGTTTCAGTACAGGCGATCGCTCGTACTGCTTCTTTAGCAACTCTGGGAGATAATGAGACTAATTTAGCTAAGTTCGATCTGGCAGATCGTCAAATTCCGATTCGAGTACAGTTAGCAGAGAAATTTAGAAATGATTTAGATGCGATTAAAAATTTACGCATTCCCAGTCAAAATGGTGGGTTAGTACCATTATCGGCGGTGGCTGAAATTACTATTGGTAGCGGACCGGCGGAAATAAATCGTTTTAACCGTTATCGTCAAGTTTCCTTTGAGGCAAATTTACAGGGTATTTCTCTGGGAGATGCACTAACAGCAGTGAAATCATTGCCAGCAATGAACCCACTACCTCCTGATGTCACCGAAGAGTCTGATGGTGAGGCCAAAATTATGATGGATATTTTTAGTGGATTTTTGGGTGCGTTAGGTTTGGCAATATTGTGTATTTATGCAATTTTAGTGTTACTATACAATAATTTTCTGTATCCAATAGTAATTTTAGTGGCGTTACCATTATCTATTGGTGGTGCATTGTTAGGGTTGATGATTTTCCAGAAGGAGTTAGGTTTATTTGCTTTAATTGGAATTGTATTGTTGATGGGTTTGGTGACAAAAAATGCGATTTTGTTAGTAGACTGTTCCTTAGCAAATGAAAAAGCAGGAATGCCTCAGTTTCATGCAGTGCGAGAAGCTGGTATTTCTCGCTTGCGACCAATTTTGATGACAACACTTTCCACTATTGCTGGAATGTTGCCCATTGCTTTAGAATTAGGAGCAGGAGGAGCAGAAAGAAGTCCGATGGCGATCGCTGTTATTGGTGGGTTCACTACTTCCACATTGTTAACATTAGTAGTGGTGCCTGTGTGGTTTACTTACATTGATAATTTTCTTCATTGGTTGAAGAAATTGTTAGGTCGTTCAACTCAGATGGGGGTGAGTTGAAGAGGAAACTATGACTTTTGTCTCTAAGTACAAGACAAAATTTGCAAAATTTGAGAGGAAAAGGGTTTCATAGAAACTGAAGTTTAGACCAGGGCAAATGCATCTAATTTTGCTGATTCCTATGTGTAGTGTTTATAACCCACATTCCGCACGACAAAATGTAGTACATAAACAGGGGGGACTTGAGTAAGTATTTAGACTCAAGAAAAAAAAACCTCAAACTGTAATTCTAGATAAGAGGTGAAGATCAAAAAAGAGGAGAAAATGTCAATAGAAGTAAGTAACTTAGACCATCGGGGGGATTCAACAGAGATGGTTAATAGTTGACTTTCAACTACGCATCTGTATCGGATTTGAAAAACAAGGAGAAAAAAATCCAGAAAGAACCAGTTGAAGTTGACAAAAAACTGCGCACTTTAAA
>NZ_JAAHGU010000225.1:0-6844 GCF_010692685.1 Okeania sp. SIO2F5
GACCCCGCGACGACGCTAGTCGCACCTGGTAGCGCACCAAGACAAAAGAATGATTTGCGACCTGAAAAATGGTATTGAAGCTATTCCCGTGTGACTCAGTCCTCCTGAGTTACCCTCCTGGGAGGGGAGCGCGGGTGGGTTGACTCCTTACGAAATATCCTAGCTATTTGTAGCAAATATTTATTAATTTGATATTAGGGGTGGGTTCCCACACTATGAGTCTAATGACACCAATCCTACCGGATTTGATCTGAAGCGATCGCCATTATTCTGATGAGAGTTTTTTGACTCAAGTAGATCCATCGCTTCTAACTAACTTAAGTTACTACAGAAGTTAAATTGATCGCGCAATACTACACTATTTCATTTCTACCACATCATTACAGCAGTTTCACCACTTAAACCAGGAAAATACAAACGAACTCTGAGAATATAAGTACGACCTCTCAACAATTTGTGAGTAATGAAAGCATTGTATTCAGTACCACTATCATCATCTCCATTCAAATACCTTGGGTCGCCATTCTCTTCCTCAAACAAAACCATTACAGTGTCTGCTTCACCAAAAGTTTGAAACTTGTAATCTCGCGAATTTTTTGGCTTCACAATAAAATTAACCTGTTCTCCAGGGGATAAAACCAATGGCACTGAAATAAAAGGTTTAAGCTCAATGTAATCGTTTGATTCCAGCACAGGATAAAACTTTTGCATCCAATCCTTATCCTTTTGTGACAAACCAGGTTCTGGAAAAATTCCTTGCTGATTATAGGGAGCAGGACTATCGAGCAGTTCTGCTTGAAACTGATAGTGCATAATTGAGTTTGGGTTCCAGTCAGACCCTGCAACTTCATTTGTTGCTACTTTACGCAAAATATTATATTCTATCGTTTCTAACGACCAATTGTTCGGAAGTCCACTTAAAGAAGCTCTGACTGCATCTTCATTCCACTGAATACCTGCTTTAGGATTTTGATGCTCGTGTGGTAATGCTAGTGTATGTCCCACTTCGTGAAGTGCAGTTTCCTTACCATAGCCATCATTAGCTAAAGGCCAACCAAAATTCATAGTTCTTTGGTTTAAAGGAATATTCAGCACATCAGTTCCCAGATAAGACCAAGACCCATCACCTTGTTGGAAACCAATGCGAACTTCTGCATCTGTGGGAGCATCAACCTCTTCAAATCAGACTTCTGATGTCTTTATGAAGACGCTCAAAACTTCCTAAGAAACAGAAGCGGTTTGAGATTTAGTTATAACCACGATGCAACAAAGCCGTATCAGTAGCTTGAGTTTCAAGCGAATTTAAGCCTGTGGAGAAGATTAAGTTGCAGACTGAAAAGGATGAGAAGGAGAATTTTTTTTTGATCACGCTCTTATCCGGACATGATATAACTTCTAACTTGCCCGTAGCGCTATACCTCTACAGATGCCGACGCGGGGTCGCACCACTCTTCCATAAATGTAGCAATATTTGATAAAATTGGTATGATTTATTTTCTATTGCCAAAAAAAAAGGATATGATTGCATAAAATACTATTTATACTTAATAATAGCTAATATTTCGCCCATACTTCTAGCTTTGGATGAAGTGAACCAGATTTTTGGGCGTTGCACAGTGACGAATGATTTTATATTTTTGATGAACAAGATTTTGGATTTGATAATTGCTAGAATGATTAATTAATGGTTTTTTTTTAGTCAAAGTCTAAACTAATTTTTGGCAATATCATTCTATAATGTGCAACCCCGATTTTTGAGCATCTGGAAATAGCAAAGGACTTTTTTCCCTTGTTACGTTCGTGGTATGAGGATGCCAAAAGACTCCCCCTGTGGCAGAAATTGCGTTTAGTAGTAGTTCACTCAACTGAAATTTATGTGCCTCTAAACCTGAAACAGTCACCTTTCAATGTAGGGTTGCCAATCCAGCTACACAATTTTTCCTTGAAAGAAGTGGTAAAATTAGCTAAATGTTACAGACTTAATTGGACAGATGGAGAGCAAGCAAATCTTTTGATGGCTATGACAGGAGGACATCCTGCTTTAGTACATCTTGCTATTTATCATCTTAGTCAGGGAGATGTAACACTCACGGAGCTATTAAAAACGGCTCCTACATCGACGGGAATTTATTCGAGTCACTTGCAGCGTCATCAAGCAAAATTGCAAGATGAGCCGGAATTAGCGATCGCTTTGAGTACGGCGATACATACTACTGAACCTATATTACTAGAACCTATCTATGCTTACAAGTTAAACAGTATGGGGTTAGTGAAGTTAGATGGAAATAAAGCAGTTCTCAGTCATCAGTTGTACCGAGACTACTTCCAACAAACATTACAGCCGTTTTCATTTCGGTAGACCACAGTAGGGACGTTTCATGGAACCTCCTTACTGGGTGCCTGATTGTGACGATGTGGTTCATCAATATGAAAAGCGCTGTATGATCATGTCTGCAAGCGGATATCTTTGGCGCGCAAACAGCTTAAACAGAAGTTGAGTGCCTATTTTCGAGCTTCGGAGTTGGAAAGTACAAGTCTAAATAATAAAAAAATAATAATACGATATCTGTTAGGAGTTAGATCGCCAAATCACCTTATCTTCTCATCACCCCATCACAACAGGAGCGGGAGAGAGTTAATTGTATAGCGCTGTGCGCAGGCAACAGGCAATAGGCAACAGCTCCGGAAGGGGGAATAAAAAGCTGATAAGATAAAACTTTTAGCTATTGGACACCTCCTGTAATTTGTAAATATGCCAGGGCACATTGCTATATCTATTTTCACCCCCAAACTGAATAATTTTGGATAATAGATGATCGTATTTATGATCCAGATAATGACAGCAAAACTCAAATATATCATGTTGAAAAAATGATATTTAATGTGATAAATAAGAAGAAATAACCATTGAAAACTGTATTAATGGAGAGTTGGTATGGAAGACAAAGATGAATGGCATTGATAGATAACTTAGGAAAAAATTATTATTGGCACTTAAAAATAAATCGCGCACGTAGATGACACAGGTGGTGTATGAAAATCGAAAAATCTTGCTGAATTAAACTGGAATGAATCAGAAAAAAATCAGGTAAAATTATTAAAAATAAAGGGTTTCAAAGGGGTAAAAAAGTCAAGGGATTCTGGGTAAATGCTTCTACCAACACCAACAGAATATATTGCTACTAATGACCTCAGCAAATGCAGTAAAGATGATGTCTAATTTGAAGTTAAAATGAGATGAAAAATTGAGGAATGTCAGAGAGGAATTAAGCAATTCACAGGAGCCAATACCTGTGAATGTCGTCTGAGAAAAATTCAAATAAATCATATTGCTTGTGGAATGTTAGTCTGGAATTTTGTCAAAAGATTAGCAGTGAAAATAGGAAAAACTATTGCTCAAGTCAAACATTAATTACTCTCAGATTACCTGCTCCAAGAGCTGAATAAGCCTACAATAAAATTCAGGGCTATTTTGATTTGATAGAGGTTTTTTACCTTTGTTTTAACTATGGAAATTGTCTTGACGCGATCGCGCTTGATTTTTTTTCAGCGTTAGCGGAGCTTGGCGTCAGCAATCGCTCTATTTACCATGCGCTATTATATATAGTGTCTTTGCGTAAGTCCTGATAAATTAAGAAGACATTCAGAGTAGGGACGTTGTATGTAATATCCCTACTTTATGTTTAATACTAAGGTTAGTGGGAGAGCGATATAGCTGCCGCACTTGCTCCGCCAACGCCGACTTAAGGGTTTGAACTAGAATATTTTAAAGTTCTTGAGCAGCCAACATAAATAATTTATTTACTTCTCAATTGCATCATAGATATGCAATTCATAAATTAATCAGACATTCACAGTAGGGACGTTGTATGCAATATCCCTACTTTATGTTTAAAACTAAGGTTAGTGGGGGAGCGATATAGCTGCCGCACTTGCTCCGCCAACGCCGACTTAATAGAAGTAAGAAGTTGGGCAATTTTTGTTTCTTTTTGTAAAGAAGTACCAAAAAATTATATCGAGTAAAATATAATAGGTGCAGGTGCATTGCAATAGTCATCCATTGTAAGACGAGGAGCGATCACTACCTTACTCGATCAAGCTAGAAATTAAGGGTATCTAACTCAAAAAAGTCATAAATTTTGCTTTCCATCGTCTACATAATAGACGAGTATACCACTTAATTATGATGATAACTTATCAAGTCTCGTCCCAGTTTTGCACACAATCCTAAAATTAATCAAAAATAGGAGAATTTTATGAACGAGCGTCGTCAAAAATCTTATTCCGTTCGCATTGAGGCCGCTGAATTAGCAAGAAGCCGCCAACATCCAACCCATCAAGCTAATGGGGACGAAGAGCGCTACGCAGGCGATCGGTATTTCATGTCCTTTACCAAAGGTTTAATCCATAACCCCAACACAGGATTGCTACAAGATCCAAGAGACTTTGTAGAATTTCGCCGAGCGATCGATGATGGCTTCATCGATCCTTTTACTGATAGAGTTCGTCATGGTGCAAAATATAAGGTTGTTAATGGCAACATTGTAGAAGAGGAAAATCCGAATTTCCTTGATGGTTTTAGACAGTGGGAAGCCCCAACTGCAGGGGTTGTGCATGATTTAGAAGGACCTGATGCTCAAGCAGTCACCATGCCTCCCGCACCACCATTGTTAGATGCCACTGGTAACACGAACCCGGAACTGATTTTTGAGATGGCTGAGGTATATGAACTGGCCATTCTTCGCGATTGTCCTCTTAATGATTTTGAGTGCAATGCAACCAATGAAAAGGTCAACAAATCAATTGCTCGCCTCAATTGCCTTGATTACATCAAAGACCAAAATGGACGACCTCGAAAAGTCAATGGAAATAACTGTCTCGACAAAAATACAGTATTTCGTGGGTCTTCTCCGGGGGTAGAGGTGGGACCTTACCTGTCTCAATTTTTGCTGATTGGTAACAAAGGCGTCAACGGAGATAATGGTGTCACTAAGGGAAAAATCGCCTATGGTGTTCTGGAAATCAACCAACAAGTTCCCATAGCCACGCCAGGAACAAACTATATGACCGATTTGACAAAGTATGTTGAAGTTCAGCGGGGTATTAGACAGGAACGAGAAAGCTATGATACTGGACGTCGCTTTATTTATACACCTCGCGATCTGGCAACCTATGTCCACTACGATGCTCTTTATGAAGCTTATCTCAATGCTTGTCTGATTCTGTTGGGAATGGGAACTCCTTTCAATCCTAGTTTCGATCATCTCTCTGGAGGTGGTGTAGCAGCACAAGATCCAAAAACTCGCCGTCACGCTAATGGTTTTGCTCTTTATGGTGGTCCCCACATTTTGACCTTGGTGACTGAGGTGGCAACACGAGCACTTAAGGCTGTTCGTTTCCAGAAGTTTAACAATCATATTCGCTTGCGACCAGAGGCTCTAGCAGCACGAATTGAGCTGTTGCGTTCTGGCAATAGCATAGATAGAGATTTGCTCCCAGAAGCCTTGAAAAAAAAAGTTCAGGGGTTCATAGATAAGTTGGAAGGCAATGGAACTTGCGGTTTGAACACAAGTACTCTCGGAAATATTTCCGCAATAGCTGAAGGTAGTTATCTGCTACCAATGGCATTTCCTGAAGGATCTCCCATGCACCCTGCTTATGGTGCAGGACACGCTACCGTTGCTGGTGCTTGTGTAACCATTCTCAAGGCATTTTTTGACACCAGTACAGTGCTTGTAAAGGATAGTAGTAAGGAATATAGGTTCAAACGTATGGAGGAAGGCGATAAGTTGGTTGCTTTCCGAGTTAATGGTTGCAATCGGACTGCCTTGAAAGAAAGAACGATTAATAATATTTCTGAGGCTCTCACTCTTGAAGGTGAACTGAATAAACTAGCAGCCAATATTTCCATTGGTCGAAACATGGCAGGAGTTCACTACTTCACCGACTATTACGATAGCGTTCGCATGGGCGAGGAAATTGCCATTGGTATTCTTGAAGAACAGGCATTGACTTATCCTACAGATCCCTTTGTCTTGTCTGTACCAACCTTTGATGGCGACGTTGTGAGAATTGGTCGGCGATAAACGTTGGGTATAGAGATGCAAAGGTTACTCTTCGCCGGCATCCTGAGCTTGGTTTGAGAGAATTAATCTCTCACTCATACCCGCTAGATATCTCCAATAATTATTCTAGAACCGGCGTTGATGAACCAAGCTATGAAACCTAAATTTGGCCAAATAGAAAATGCTTTTCAGTTAATAGTTAGGTGATTGGCATTAATGCGCAGTCATAGCCAAAATCACCAACGCCCTAGAACCCTATTGGAAAAAGGCACAGCTAAAGATAGGGCAGCGATCGCACTCTATCAAGACAGTCTGTTTTATTAGATGGGAATCCCGCGCTGTACCGTCAGGTCAGCGTTGGGAGGATGTCAAAGCCTGTCTGGTATCCTTCCGAGGAATAGCACGCAGAGTTAGGCGTGCTTACTGGAGCTTACAATTTTAGTGCTGTTGCCAAAGACTGGGGCAACTTGGAGAACTTGCTCGTCAGGGAGCGAGAAACCTGGGAGGTGATGAGTTTGCTGATGGGTTGAAGCATGGTCTGGCTATTGCCTGGCAAAATATACCTCACCAAAAAGGTGGATGGGCACAATGAAATACAGTTGAGAATAGAGAAATTCACTTTAACACTCTGGTTAAGGGCGACCAAAATTTTTATAGAACCCATTTGAGATCTATATAATTATGGTAGTCAAGTCTTTTCGCGCATTAATTTTGAGGAAAATTCAGTTGAAGGAGTGTTGAATTTTTTGTATTATCTCTCCCCAAATCTTCCCTCTTAA
>NZ_JAAHGU010000226.1:0-6584 GCF_010692685.1 Okeania sp. SIO2F5
AGGCATAATTCCACACCTTTCTACAGACCGCCATCATAGAAGATATGCTGGCAATCTGTTCTTGAGAGGGGATTAACTTAAATTCGTAGGTTAGTGTTATCATGTCCCAATTGTATCATAATTCTATCTCAATCTATCTCAATGGAGTGCTTATTGTTTGCTTTGTCGCGATTCATATCCCGGTAAATTGGAGATTGTACCGGGAGTCCTCACTCGCTCCATTTTTGATAGGGAAAAATTTCGATTTGAATACATAAAAACTAGGTTTCTCAAAAAGTTAATGACAATCGAGCCTGTATCTCAACAAGAAACCCAATCTCTGCTAACTATATTACTCAATTAATATAATTAATGGTAAATACGCCATTTTTGCCAAATAATTATGGTAAAATCCACACCTAGACAAAAAAACTTATTTTTGTTACTAATATTTCAGAAAATTATAACTGAATTTAAGACCATGACTAATATCAATTATACCCGCTACAATAACTCTACAACACGCTAACATAATTTAAAGATAGTACAATTATTGCTAGGAATTATCTAATGAACTCACAAATAAAAGCAGTTCAAGCAGGGAGTTACTACGGAGACACCTCTTTTCGGACACCACCCCCTGATTTAGAATCTTTAATGTTAAAAGAACGAATCGTTTATTTAGGGTTACCGCTTTTTTCATCAGATGAAGTAAAAAGAAATGTAGGTATTGATGTTACCCAATTAATTATTGCTCAACTACTTTATCTACAATTTGATAACCCAGAAAAACCAATTTATTTTTATATCAATTCTACTGGTACTTCTTGGTATACAGGAGATGCAATTGGTTTTGAAACAGAAGCATTTGCTATTTGTGACACCATGAGTTACGTTAAACCACCAATTCATACAATATGTATTGGTCAAGCTATGGGTACAGCAGCAATGATTTTATCGGCAGGAACAAAAGGATATAGGGCTAGTTTACCTCATGCCACCATAGTTCTTAATCAAGCTAAAACAGGAGCTAGAGGTCAAGCAACAGATATTTCAATTAGGGCAAAAGAGGTTTTAGCTAATAAGACAACTTTTTTAAATATTCTTTCTAAAAATACGGGTCAATCAATAGAAAAGATTGCTAAAGATACAGATAGAATGCTCTATATGACACCCGAAATAGCTAAAGAATATGGTCTTATAGACCAAGTTTTAGCAAGTAGAAAAGAACTGCCAAAACCACTACCCGCTGCTGTTTAAGTTCTCAATAAAATCAAAAAATAAAAGGTCAAAAATTATGCCTATAGGTGTTCCTAGCGTTCCTTATCGTCTTCCTGGAAGTCAGTATGAGAGATGGATAGATATCTACACCCGTCTCGGTCAGGAAAGAATTATTTTTCTGGGTCAAGAAGTTACAGATGGACTAGCTAATAGAATCGTGGCCTATATGTTGTATCTAGATTCTGACGACCCAAATAAGCCCATTTATCTTTATATCAACTCTCCTGGTGGTTCTGTAACTGCAGGTTTGGCCATATACGATACAATGAAGTACATCAAATCAGATGTAATTACTATCTGCTTAGGTTTAGCTGCTTCTATGGGTTCTTTTCTATTAGCTGCTGGTACGAAAGGTAAAAGACTAGCTTTGCCTAACTCCAGAATTATGATTCACCAACCAATGGGCGGTACTCGTGGTCAAGCAACAGATATTGAAATAGAAGCTAAGGAAATTTTGCGTGTTAGGTCGCAGTTAAATAATATGCTTGTAGAATGTACGGGTCAATCTTTAGAAAAGATAGAAAAAGATACCGATCGAGACTATTTTATGTCTGCTGAAGAAGCAAAAGAATATGGTCTAATTGACCAAGTAATTGATGAACGTCAAAACTAAAAATTAGTAGTTAGTAGTGGCTTGACATACCTAAAAATGTTGCAATAGTAGGGGCGGTTTCCACGTTAAATTAAAGAGTATTAACCAATTAGATGAACCCGCCCCAACCCCAATAATCTAAGGCACAAAATTAGGTATGTCATTCCAGTAGGGTGAATTAAGTAGGTAGGCAAAATAGATTGAACAGAAATTTGTCTAAATTCTTGAGAATGTCCAAAATTAATGTGTAATTGATTTGACACAACTACTTAATATTCAGCCTACTTTATTGTCTGTAAAAAAAAATATGGATATTGCAGATTATTATCGACAATTAGGGTTAAATATAGGAGCTAGTTTGGGAGAAGTTAAGGCTTCTTATCGACGACTAGCACGGCTATATCATCCAGATGTTAACCCCGACCGGCAAGCTAAAGATAAATTTATTGCAGTTACAGAAGCTTACAAAATCTTGTTGAAAATTGCTCCTACTCAAACAGAATTACCATACAATTATACTGTCAAATCAACAAAAAATAATTCCAAACCAGAAACTAAATCTCCACAAACTTCGCCCTCAAAGCAAACAAAAGTTAAAGTAACTCGTAAGTCGAATCAACAGAAAAGTGAATCCCACTTATCGGAAGCAGAAAAACAACTTAAGCAAAATTATTATTTACATTTACAGCAATTATTAAAATATAAAAGATATCCTCGAGCGATCGCTGTAGTAGAAGGTTTGGCTCAAAGAATGCCTCAAGATTGGGAAGTACGACAATGGCAAGCGATCGCCTATCAACGTTGGGCACGTCACCTCATTGGAGAAAGGCAACTGGATAAAGCTAGAAACTATCTTAAGAAAGCACTCAAAACAGACCCTCATAACCGTGCTCTCTGGTCTGAAGTAGAGCGTGATTTTCGTCAATTAGAAAAAATTTATTAATTATTTGCATATTCGACCAATAGTTGTATAATGTACCAAGTTTTTTTATTGGATATATACACGAATATTTATTGATAGTCATTCCAGTTAAGATTGAGACAAAGGTTTCTTACCTTGAAAGAGTTTCAGCTAAAAAAGTGTTCCAGTCTTATTCAAAATGACTATAGTTTTTGGTTAAGATAACTATCCTAGTTTGGATTGTATAGCAGGCAACAGGGAGAAAAACATTTCCTTGTATAAGACTTATCATCAGCGAACCTATCCCACTCTTTTTAACAGGGTTATTTGATTAAGTAAAATTTGTTTGAAAACCTTGATTTTTCGTTTTTAACTCTCAAAATATTTAGGGTTTTTAGCAAAAATCTTATTACTGGGATAGACTCGCATAAGTCAAACACCAACTCAATATTTGTTATATGAAACATATTTGAGAAAAAGGGAGCATAAAATAGGTTTAAAGTAAAGGTTTCAAGTTTTTTCTCTAATATAATTGTGCCTAAATTTTATCCAAGTAACTTAGTATTGGTATACACATCAAAACTAATAATAAATTAAGAAAAAGGGGGCAGAGAATAGGCTTAAAGGTTTCAAAATTTTTTCTCTAATATCCGTGCCTAAATTTTCTACAAGTGACTTAGGATTACTATACACATCAAAACAAATAATCTATATTAATTAATAGGTTCATATTCCTTGATTTTGACAATATTAGGAGGAAACAAGAAAAAATATTTAACCTATTCTGTTTAAAAATCAAAAAAATTATCAAAAAAACTAACAATGACAGACATAAATCAAGCTTTCCAAAAAGCTATAAATCTACAAAAAGAAGGAAAACTAAAAGAAGCAGAGTCAATATATATTGACATACTCAAGTCTGATAGTAATCATGTACCCACCCTAATTAACTTAGGTTTAATAGAGCAAAACCAGGGCAAACTAGATGAAGCAAGTCAATTCTATAAATATGCTTTTTCCATAGAGCCAAATAATATATCTCTACTTTATCTCTTAGCCAAAATTACACAAGAGTTAAATCAATTAGACGAAGCTATTATTTATTGGCAAAAATTAGCAGAACTCAAACCAGATTCTGCCCTAGAATTTTATGGAAATATTGGTAATAGTCTAGTTCAACAAGGCAAATTTGATCAAGCACTAAATTACTTTCATCGTGCCTTAGAAATATCGCCCAAAAGTTTTCAAGCTCATCAAGCGATCGGTAATTTACTAATTAGACAAGATAAACTTTTGGAAGCTAAATCAGAATTCAGTCAAGCACTAGAAATTAATCCTAATTATCAAGTAGCTAAAGTTTGGTTAACTTTAGTTGATAAGTTACTTAAAAGAGACAATCTAGTTTCATTCAATTATCAAAACACCCCCATAAAATTTGAAATAACAGGAAAAAATCTAGCAGTAGAAATTGCTCATGTTGGTGGTAATTTTTATGAATTAGCCCAGCTAGAGTCGATCAGACAAAACTTAAAATCATCAAATCCAGTTATAGTTGATATTGGAGCAAATACAGGGAATCATTTAGTCTACTTTGCCAAATTTATTCAGGCAGCAAAAATCATTCCCATAGAATTTCATCCAGAAATTATTGCAGCTTTGAAGAGGCATATCTCAATTAACCAAGTCGGCAATATTGACTTATCTAAATTAGGCTACGCTATTGGTAAAAATCGTGGTAAATATTTCATAAAAGAACATCCTGCTAAAGATTTATTTTTAACAGAAATTGAAAATAAAATTATCAATGGTCAAGAATTAGTAGTTGTTCCTTTAGATGAAATAATTACTGAAAAAGTAGACTTCATCAAAATTGATGTACAGGGCAAAGAAATAGATGTGTTGGAAGGATCAAAAAATTTGATATCTAGCTATCGACCTGATATGTTAGTTGAAGTTGCCAAAAATAATATCAAGGATTTTAGGAAATTTTTAGCAGCAGTAAACTATCAAATAGTTAAAGCATTCGATCATGGAAGATATGTCAACTTCTATATTAAATATACTCACTAAAACTTCAATTTAGATTGGCGAAAAATATATAATATATGTAAATGGAAAGAAGAAACTAATGCCAAACTTAATTGTCTGGATAGTAATATTTATAGTCAGCTTATTCGTTCTGATTAAAGCTTCTGACTTCTTTACAGATGCAGCAGAAAAAATAGGTATATCTTTAGGAATTTCTCCTTTTTTAGTAGGGGTAACAATAGTATCAGTAGGAACCTCTCTACCAGAGTTAGTATCATCTATTATCGCTGTATACCAAAACTCCTCTGAAATTGTTTTTGGTAATGTGGTTGGTTCCAATATTGCTAATATTTTCTTGATTATTGGTACTGCATCATTGATCAGCAGTCCTTTAAGGATACAATATGAACTAATTAATGTAGATTTACCACTATTTGTTGGTTCAGCTTTTTTATTAGGTTTAACAGTTTTAGATAATAATTTTTCTAAAAATGAAGCTATTATTTGTATTTTGGGATATGTTGTCTATGTTTTATACACTATTAGTAGTGGTAAGGAAGAACAAGAGTTAGAAAAAGATGGAAATAGAAACTCAAAGAAAATTTTACCAACCAAACAAATAGCCATTTTGGTTATTAGTTCATTATTTGTATTTTTGGGTGCAACTTATACAATTGAATCAGTTACTAAAATCTCTAAGATACTCGATATTGCTAAGGAATTAATTGCTTTAAGTGCAGTTGCTCTTGGTACTTCATTGCCAGAGTTAATAGTTACTATTTCTGCTGCTAAAAAAGGGCACCCAGAAATTGCTGTAGGAAATGTTTTAGGTTCTAATATTTTCAACTCATTGATGGTACTAGGAATACCAGGACTAATCGGCAATTTAGAAATTCCTAAAGATCTTATTGGTGGTGGGTTATTGGTTTTATTAGCAGGAACAATTATGTTCTTTTTTGTCACTCAAGATAAACAAGTAACTCGTTGGGAAGGATTAATATTTTTCCTATTCTACGGGTGGTTTATTGGCAATATATTTGGGTTAGTTTGACATCCTCCGAACTTCAATACTTGAATTTGTAATTCCTGGAACAATAGCGAGTAATATTATGTTCGGATGAACAGTTATAAATAATTAGGGAGGAGTCTGGAGTCTGGAATCTGGACGGAGAAAGAAGGTATTTAGGAGAAGAATTTTTTTTATCAATAATTAAACGGACATGGTATAGTAAAAGTTTTAGTTATACACTAATCACAAAATTATTTTCTCTTAATACAGATATTCTATTGGGACTTTACACAAAATAGAAGTAGAAAATAAGCTCAAATATAGACAGGAAAAGGCTTTTACGTCAAAAAGGCATAAATCCTTAATTACCAAGAGTTATAGGCATTTTTATCGCATTGACGTAATTCCCTTATCTAGATTGACTCTCAGCAATTTTTCTACCTAAAAATTTTTAATATAGCAATGTGCGCTGGCATATTTACACATTATTTTTTGTAGACCTGTTCTAGACTGCACTTTGAGCTGGACATTGTAAATACCTGAGCGCACATTGCTATACCAATTTGAAAAAAGAATGTTACAAATAATTGGGAGCGATTTGCTGAGGCAACGCTCCGCGAACAGGTAAATTTATTTATCTATGTCTGTAGTACTAAAACCCACATTTTGTGCGACAAAATGTAGTATGCAAAGATGGTAAAAGTTGAGTAAGTATTTAGACTGATAGCATGGTGTAAGAAGCGATCGCAAATCATCAGTTGCCGGAACTTACCTTACCAATAGACATCTCCAAA
>NZ_JAAHGU010000227.1:0-6553 GCF_010692685.1 Okeania sp. SIO2F5
ACGCATCCTTAAAACTTTAACCTTTAGCGATCGCCTAATTTATGAAAAATACAGCTCATACAGTTACTTTTATGTTACATTATCAATATTTATGTAATATGTAAAGATGCCAGCGCTCATTGCTATATCTCCGAAAAAAATATAATGATGATATTTTAAACTTGAAAAACTAAGAAGGAGCAAGGAAAAAGGGAAAAGAGAAAGATGATAAAATAGTGTTTTTATCAATATTAATTAGGACTTACGCAGTAAAACGTATTTTCGTCATTGCGACCGACAGGGTTTGCGTAGCAGTCCAGAACAGATAGCAATCTCAAGTCCTAGTTTTTCGTAACTCATGCGTAAGTCCTGAATATATAGATATAGGGTTTCTCAAATTGCTGAGGTAGAGTTCTTTTTCTTGTTTTCTATTCTCTGTTGCCCGTATCGTTAACGATAGTTGTGTGCAAACTAACCGCTGTTTTGTGCTTCGCAGAGCTTCCTCTAATATCAAATCTGCTGATTTCGGTAAAAAAAGGGGTGTTGCTGAGTGGTAATGATTTTGAGATTAACTTTGGGCGCAAAACATCAGTTTTTCAATTTTACCTTCAGCTAATAGACATCTCCAAGAATCAAAAATCAATATCTATATCCCAAAGAAATTATCAATTCTTTCCCCCTACAGCAAAGCTGCCTACTGCCTACTCCCTATGGGTGGAGTAGATGTCTAATTATCATTACATTTAAGCAACGCCAAAAAAAGTTCCATCTGAGCACCATTGCCAAATCTTTCTCGATCTCTCCATTTCCTCACCCTCCCCACACTCCCCATCTCCCCACACTCTTTATATCATGTCCACACTTTATCGTTTGTGTAAACCCAAGCGTGAATATCTACAGAAAATTTAATTACGTTTTTTCGGACTTTTAAGTCTTCTGTTCTAGATAACTAAAGCCTTCTTCCTTTATTAAGTAAATTGAAAATTTTAGGTAGAGACAGAATATAACAATAGGCAATTCATAAAATAGAAGCACTGCCAATAACAAATCAGTTTTGGTAAAATACCTGGCTGTTATTATCTTAAATTTGCGTAGTAATTGAAAAATAACTTCAGAATTAGAAGAACAAGACAGAAAATTAATTACTCACTAACCGCTACTTCCAGCAGATAAAATTACTTCATAAAACTAGCGTAATCGGTCTATATTCTCAACAGGGATCAGATTTTATATACTCAACTAAATTTGCATATCAAATGCTTAAAATTATATTTTAATCATAATTTGAGTTGAATATTATCAAGATTTTGTAAAGATTTTCATAAAAAAAGTAAAGATTTCGTGAAGTTAAAAAATTATCTGAATTAAGTCTTTTATATATTTACACAGATATTATAAAATGATATAGTATATGTAGATAAGTAACTAAACCGTAAACAATGCAACTGCAAAGTTAATAAAATTAACAGATATTTCTAACATTAAGTGTTAGTCCGTAAATTAAAAATTACGGTTAAACTGCTCAAAAAGGTTTACTACCTTAACTAAGAAATCATCTCAAGTTGTAACGGTCGATTTAAACTTTACAGGGTCATCTATTTCTGGGATAGCAATTGCGTTGAGCAGAACAGAGTTCTATTGCTTCCCAGAGTCGAGCGACTAACATTTATTACTCCCTGATAAAGTAGAAAAAGATGCCTAAAAAAGCCTATCTAAAATCTCACCTGAGTGAAATAGAAATCAAAACACGTTATCTCCAAACTAGAGATAGAGTAGAATCTCGGCGCTGGCACCTTTTGTGGTTAGTGTCTCAAAAGTGGACGATTAAAGAAGCAGCTAAAGCTTTGGGTCTTAACTATGATTATGCTAAAGATATAGTAAAAAATTACAATCAACAAGGACCAAATGCCATTTTGAATCGACGGAAAACCAGGAAATTTTATCCTTCTCATGCTTTACTGACACTAGAACAACAAGAACAATTACGCATAGCACTCAAAAATCCACCCACAGACCAAGAAACCTGGACTGGACCGAAAGTGGCAGAATGGATTGCGAAGACTATTGGACGCGATCGCGTTTCTCCCCAACGTGGATGGGAATATATGAAACGATGTAGTTCCAATTCCTAAATTTCCTGAATATACCAACGTTTAATCTTTTTACTTTATTCAAAGTAGGGCGTGTGACGGCATCATTAATTGAACTGTCACACCTGATTATCCGTTTAAATAGTGATCAAAAACTTTCTCCTCCTCTTCCTTCTTCTTCCCTCCTGAGGACTGAGGACTGAGGACTGACTCCTATAGCAATGAGCACTGGTATATTTACAAATTGCAGGAGGGGCAAAATAGCTAAAAGTCTTAATATTATCGGCAATTTATTCCCCCTGTTGCCTGTTGCCTGTTGCCTGCGCACAGCGCTATAACTCCTTCATCATTATTTATAAGTATTCAACCAGATATAATCAGGACTTACGCATAACCCCTACTATCTGTAGTGGTTAATGGCCATTAACCACTACACGGTCTACAAATGGTGTATAATTCAATGTTTTGCGTAAGTCCTGATAATGTTATGGCAGAGAAAGAGTTGATGTTTGACTTATGCGGATGATGAACCTCAGACAGGGAAATGTTTTTCCTCCTGTTCCCTGTTCCCTGCTATAGGTTTATTTTTTGGCAACTTTCAATTCATCAATATTCCAAAAAGCTCCACCAATAGCAGAGAATTTTAAATTATCTATACGATCGCGAACTGCTTGCAACGAAAGAGGATTTACTAAAAAAAATATAGGCAACTGTTCCGCAACAATTTGCTGAAACTGACCATAAATTTCTCGACGTTCATTCTCATCTACCGTCTGATATCCAGCAGTAAATAAACGGTCAATTTCTTGCTCCCAATTAGAAACTTGCCAATTTTGCATTGGTGTTTCTCCAGGTTTAGCACCAAGGTTAAATTGATGAAATGAACCATTACTTAACCAAAATAAAGAGAGTAAATTTGGCTCAAAATCTGCACCAGGAACACCAAAAGCTCCGACATAACATTCCCAATCTCTACGAAGTAATAGCTTTTCTAAAACAGTGTTGAAATTGAGTACCTGTAAATTAGCTTGAATCCCAATTTTGCTTAAATCTTCTCTGACTTGAACTGCTGTATCTATCCTGAGTTTTTCTTCAGATTTTACTAAAATTGTAAATTCTACTCGGTTACCATCCTTGTCTAATAATTCATTTGCATTATTATATTGAAAACCAGCATCTAACAATAAATTTCTAGCTTTTTCAAGATTATAATTATAAACCTTTAATCCTGCTTCTGGAGATAAATAATAAGGACTTTGTACCCCCAGAGCAGAATGTTGTATTGCTCCTAAACCTCGATAAATATTATTATTTATCTGTTGACGGTCAATAGCATAAGCAACTGCCTGACGAAACGCCAAATTATTAAACCAACCAGACTTAATAGGATTTAAAAAAGGCTTACCTTCCGAATTTTTAGCTTGATTAAGATTAAAACCAACAAACTGATAGCCAACTTGAGGACCACCATTATAAATCTGATATTTTCCTCGTTTTTCTTCTCGTTTAAGTAATTGAAATGCTTCGGCATTTACTCGTAGAGTATCTAGTTCCCCAGAACGAAATCTGAGCAATTGATTATCGGTTGAAGGAATGATTTGGATAATAATTTCATCGAGATAAGGCAGTGAATTACCCATGGAATCGGAACGCCAATAAAAGGAATTTTTTTGTAAAATAATTCTTTGAGAAGGTATGTAACCTGCAAGTTTAAAAGCGCCATTACTAATGATTTTTTGTGGTTCTGTGTTCGTATTCCAGGTTGATAAAAATAGGGGTTTACCATCAGCATCAATTGATAAAACAGTATCTTGCAAAACATGAGCTGGTAAAACTTTCAATTTCTCTACATATCTGAGAAATGGGGCAAATGGTTCGGGCAAGATAAATTCAACTCTTTGTTGATCGAGTTTTTTGATAGAGGGAAAAGCACCATTTCTACCAATTCTTAAAAAGTCTCTATAAACAGTAGGAATTTTTTTATTTAGATAAATATCTTGATAGGTAAAGACAACATCATCAGCAGTTAGAGGTTCACCATCAGACCATTTTAATCCTGAGCGTAATGTAAAAATAATTCGTCTTTTATCCTCAGACAAAATCCAAGATTCTGCTAATGCTGGTTGTAACTCACCAGTTAGACCATTTTCTGATAGTAATCCCTCGTAAATAAACGTAAAAATTCCGTATGGAGAACGAGATATTGGGTAGTTAAAAGTAGTTGGCGCACTAGGAAGAGCTAAAACTAATTTTGAATTATTATTAATTTGTGAATTTAATAAAATTGGGCGACAACCACTTATTAAAATCAATAAACAACATAATAAAAATCCAATTGAAGAATGTAGCACTCGAAAAATCATAAACTTAGGAATAATAAAATTAATTTTTTTGAACTTTCTTAGCTTTTGTTTGTAGTTGGGCTTGAGCTCTTACAATACTTATATTAAATACGTTATCCCAAATCTCACGCATTATTGCTACATCTCCTTGATAGTAGGGAGTAGGGAGTAGGGAGTAGGGTGAAAATAGATAAGATATCTTGGTTTAATGCCGATAATCGTTATAAACATTACTAAACGATTATTATTACTTAATAACTGAAGTTCATCGGAAGTATAGCATTATTTTTGGTAATTGGTATTAATATTTGCTACCAAAAATTGATAGGGAGACGGGAAGATTCGTAAGTAGCACAATTTTTTGTATTTCATATAAGTATTGTTGCTCAAGCAAAACTACGAAGTCCTATTATAAATCTTCTACTTTCCTACTCCCTACTTTCAAGAATATGTAGGAAAAATGGGTGATATTTGATATTTTACCATTTAAAAAAAAAAGAACGTTATGAATAATATCAAATCCGTTTGATCGGACAAAAAAAATATTCAATCGTCATAACTACGCTCATCTTTGTGATTCTCTCTAATCCTGACTCCTGACTCCTGACTCCTAGAGACTTAACCATTCTATAACTGTTTAACCGGATTTGATATAATTTGGATGATTATGGGGATATACCGTTGACGAAAAATATAAGTTCCGACCTAAAAAACAATATCGAAGCCATTTATTCTGACTCCTGACTCCTGACTCCTAATAAATAGTCTACCTATTTGTAGCAAATATTTATCAAACTGATATTACTTCTGAGTAAATGCCCAAGCTCCATCCCAGTTTTTCGGCACACCAGTTGCTGTTAACTCCTCAATTCTTTCTAGATAAAGTTGAGATGTTTGGTCTGAAGAATTAACTGCTAATACTTTCTCAAAATAATTCTTAGCACCAACCAAATCTCCCAAACGATAATACTCTACAGCTAGTTCAAAATCTGCCTGAGTTCTTAATTTTAATTCTCGAACATAATCTACTTCTCCATCAAGCACCTCATAAACATTAATTGGTTCATCTCTACCCTTAACAGATGCTCTATCTAGAAATCTAATTTGATATTTTTGAGGATATTTTAAACTCTTAAAAGCTGACTCAGAAATTAATAAAGAAACTCCATAATACTTAGTCAAACCTTCTAAACGTGAAGTCAAATTCACATTATGAGAAAGTGCATCTCCTGACATTCGAGTTTCCTCTCCAATGATGCCAACCATCATATGACCCCAATGAATACCAATGCCGATTTTCATCGGTAACAAACCCATCGCTTTTAGAGTCTGATTATATTTCTGTAATGTCTTAAGTTGAGAAATAGCTGACTGTATAGCATCATCAGCGCCTTCAGGAAATACAGCCATAATACCATCTCCCATAAACTTAATAATTAAACCATTGTAAGCGCGAATTTCTGGACAAACTTGTTGTAAGTAACCATTTACAAAAGCAAAAGTTTCTTGAGAAGTCATTTTTTCAGATATACTCGTAAAAGAACGAATATCAGAAAAGAATATAGCCATTTTTTTACTCACCCGATCGCCTAAATTGACATCAAGAATATTTTCTTTTGATAGCAATTTGACATATTCGTGGGGTACAAAACGTCCGTAAGCATTAGTGATTTTTGATAATTGAAGATGGGTTTTAACCCTAGTTAATAATTCATCTTTAGCAAAGGGTTTAGCCAAATAATCATTGGCACCAAATCGGAAACCTATAACTAAATCAGCTACTCTATTTTTAGCAGTTAACATCAAGATGGGCAAACTTTGAGCGGGATATTTTTCCCGAACTTTAGCGCAGACTTCATAACCAGACATATTGGGCATCATTACATCTAGTAAAATCATGTCAATATTCTTGTCTTGCTCCAAAGCAGCCAAAGCTTCTTTTCCGTCTAATGCTTGAGTAACGTGATAGTTATAGCAATGAGCGCTGGCATCTTTACATGTTACATAGATATTTGCAATGTAATATAAAAGTAACTGTATGAGCTGTATTTTTCATAAATTAGGCGATCGCTAAACCTTAAAGTTTTAAGGATGTCTGTAATGGTATTGATAATTTACAGTTTATAGCTTGAAATTGTTTAC
>NZ_JAAHGU010000228.1:0-6471 GCF_010692685.1 Okeania sp. SIO2F5
CCCACCGTCAACGGGGGTGTTCACGCATTACTTGGGGGAGCGTAGACGCGGAGCGGCCCTTCGTTGACTATCCCCATGTAATTTTCCTCCTGTCTCCTGTCTCCTGTCTCCTGTCTCCTTCTTCAATTGAACACATTCTTTTTTCACGCTTGGTATTACATTACCAGTTTAACTACTACAACAATTAAAAGTGGAAAAGAAGGAAGAGAGAAGAAAAAAAAAAGGAAAACAATATTACTAATCTAAAGATACTAACTAAACCAGATTTAGTCTGAGATTCCTTTCCATGCTCCTCTTCAAAAGCAAAATGTTGGAGACTTGGTGACTGCTTTACAGCCATCAAACCCCCAACATTTTAAATACAACTTAAAAGTATTCTTTCTACTTAGATAGAAATATTAACCAATTAACCGTTATTATTCAGCAGCAGTAGCTAACTCTGTACTGCCTGAACTACGTTTTCTAGTTAAAGTATTGAACAACAAGATACCGATCGCCTTAATTAAATTACCTTCTAGTTCATTGAACATTTTCATGTTCATGTCAAAAGCAGCATTCGCCTCATTAACCATTCTATCTGCTGTTGCCTGATCGATGGGTAAATCATTCATCCTCTGACGATACATATTCTTGAATGCCTTCTCATCGGAAATTTCTGGGAACTCATAGAAAGCAGTACCTTCCCCATCAATTAAATTCATACCTCTCTGAGCAATTTTCTTGAGAATTTGACCGCCAGACAAATCTCCCAAGTAGCGAGTATAGGAGTGAGCTACTAACAATTCTGGTTCTTTTTCTGAAATTTCTCTAATTCTCTGTACATAAGCTTCACCCGCAGCAGAAGGAGCAACTTGATCGCGCCAACCAGCACCATAATAATACTTTAGGTCTTTCTCTAAACTCTGTTTACGGTTTAGCTCGGCAAAATAAACCTGAGAAAGAATTGGATGTTTCTTGTGGCGTTGCATCTCTTCTTCCATTGCAGAATAAACAAAGTAAAGATTCTTAACTAAATTCCGGTAGGAGTTCTTTTCTACAACACCTTTTAAAAAACACTTGACAAAACCTACGTTTTCTGCATTTGTATGAGCTTTTTTGGTTCCTTCACGCAATTGAGTTGCTAGGTTTACACTCATGTTAAATTTTCCTTACCAATACTAAACTATACGATTTGGCGTATCAATTCCTACAGAAATTTAGAAATCTATTGCCTATTTCTATAGATTAAAATGAATGGATGAGAATTTACATTAAGAATGATTAAGAAGTAAAGGAAGGCAGGAGGCAGGAGGCAGAAGGGAAGAAAAGGCGCTTACGAGAAAAAGTTTTTTATCACGCTCTTATCTGGACATGATATTACTTCCTGTGTTGCTAAAACTATAATTCCAATGTGCACTCTATGTAAAGTCCTCCACACCTCCAACATTCCTCTCCTGGGAGGCAGGGTTGTTTCATTCTCGATAGGACACGGGGACACGGAGACACGGAGACACGGGGATAGAGGCTTTTAATTTATGATTAAAAGTTGACTTTTCATCATTTTAGTCAGAGCAAAAGGGACGCTTATTGGCTGAAAAATCGGCAAATGCGTGGTAAATTTTACAGCTTCCACGATGCCCTCATTTCCCGTTCTCCCTAAATCGTTAACTTGCGATACTTTGAAACAGCCCTGTCCTCGACGGTCGGGGTTAGGGTTGGGTCCCCACTCTTCCCAACTAACTCATCCCGTAAATATGCAACGCCTATAATTACATTAATCTACCCCACTCCCCTACTCCCCTACTCCCCACATCCAACTATACAATAACTACCGGACATGATATTACGCGGTATCTGGCTCACAAATGTTGATAGTAAAGTCCTCCATTCCAGAGATAATATCGCTGAAGCAATGGACTTTCTTGCTGAAACAGGATTTAATGTTGTATTTCCGGTGGTCTGGAATAAAGCATTTACTCTCTACCCCAGTCAACTGATGCAGACAATTTTTGGTAGAGAGATAGACCCCCAATACAAAGGTCGCGATCCCCTAGCAGAAGTAATTATAGAAGCACGGCGAGTTGGGATGAAAATTATTCCTTGGTTTGAATATGGGTTTGTCAGTTCTTACAAACAAAATGGAGGGTTACTTCTAGCAAAAAAACCGGAATGGGCGGCTCGTGACTGTAGGGGAAATTTATTGGTAAAAAATGGTTTTGAGTGGATGAATGCTTTGGATGAGCAAGTGCAGAATTTTCTGATCGATCTAGTATTGGAAGTTGTGAAAAATTATGACATTGATGGCATTCAGGGAGACGACCGAATGCCAGCATTTCCTTCAGAAGGTGGCTACGATGCAAAAACAGTAGAACGTTATCGTCAGCAATTTTCTTGTCATCCACCCCAAAATCATAAACATCACAAATGGTTACAATGGCGTGCAGATATTTTGACAAATTTTTTAACTCGTTTACATCGGGAAGTGAAAGCAATTAAGCCTGAACTTTTAGTTTCAATGGCTCCCAGTTTTTACAAGTGGAGTTTGAATGAATACTTACAAGACTACCCCACTTGGATAAATCAAGGAATTGTCGATCTTATTCACCCTCAACTTTACCGTCGTGATTTTGCAAGTTACAAATCTCTTGTGCAACAGTTAGTGAAACAGCAGTTTATTTGTAATCATTTAAGTAAGGTGTTTCCAGGGATTTTAATTAAAGTTGGCTCTTATCGAATTAGCGTAGATTATTTGTTGGAGGCGATCGCTTATAATCGTTCTGTAGGGATTAACGGAGAAGTATTATTTTTCTATGAAGGTCTGCGAGAAAATAACGATGCTTTGGCTAAAGCATTGCGAATGATTCCTTACAGCGGTTTTCCTGCACGGTAGACCACAGTAGGGACGTTCCATGGGAGGTGCCTACTGGGTTTTGCTTGTGAAAATGTGGTTCATCAAATAGAGATGTGTTCTACACAAATACATAACTATTGACTACCCAATTTTAGTACCACAATTATTACAAAAACGATTTCCTAAACGCAGCTTTGCTCCAAAATTACTACAAAACTTAGGAGTGACTTCTGGTAATGGTGGAGGTGAAATGGAATCAGTCTTAAATCCCAAACTATTATCTCATTGATTTACAGTATCTGAAGAGATTTTCAGACTAACTTCTGTTTCCTTTTTTTCAAGGACTTTTCCTAAATTATTCTGGTTAATAAAATCCCGAATAATATCTTTGCGAGCGGCAGTGTTTACGGAGCAGTCCGTCAGGAAAGCAATCTCCTAAACCCCTGAGATTGCTTCCTTCCACTCCGTTCCAGTCGCAATGACTTGGCTATAGTAATTATCCGGATTCTATATTAGTCACACCACAGCCAAGATTAATTTTTGTTTTATCCGACTGATGCTTAGGAGGTTGGCGATCGCATAGATACCAAATGGTTTCTATCAGAACGATAAAACCCCAGCTTGGATAAAATCCTGACGAGAAAAGCCTCTTAGTGTATAAGAAAATATCCTCGTAAATTAACCTACAAAAAAATATGAGTAACGAAAGTTCGATTGGACTAGCGGAGTTGATTCAACAAGTCAAACAGGAATTACTTACCCAGTCGCCAGATGTAGATAAGGGCACGATTGATTTCCCGCTATTTTTTGGTGGTGGTACTATCAATCTGCCATTACCGGATGAACTAATTGGAGTTGTTCAAGGAGTAGAACCGTCAGCATTAACTATCTCAGGGGGGAGTGATATTACAACTATTATCTAATGGAAATGTATAATTTTCAAATGCAGAAGGCGATCGCTAATAAAAGCAAATCTACTATGAGCGATCGTCTTTTTCCGTTATAAATAGGACTGATGCACGAAAACAAGAAACCGGGTTTATTGCCCTAATTGTTTTCAATCACTAAATTTTTTCGATAAACTCTGTTTCTGCCTAAGTCCCAAGAAATTCTCTTCCCTCCTGACTCCTATAAAAGTTTTCAAGCATTTATTTACCCTAAACCACAGCAGTTTCTAACATTTTAATTGTACCTCGATCACTATCTATCTCTACCTCTACTCCCAATGGCACTGTAAATTTATCCCGAATATGACCGATTGCCGTACCATACCAAGCTGGAATACCTAGAGGTCGAATAATATCTAACAAAACCTGCCATAATGTTAACGTCGGAAAATTATCTTCCTCATCCAGACATCGAGTACATCTGGCAAACACAAAACCCTCCAACTGTTCCAAAATGCCAGCTAAACTCAAATGAGTCAACATTCTATCTACCCGATAAACATCCTCTCTTATCTCCTCCACAAACAAAATTTTCCCTCGCCAGTCTGGCAAAAAAATCGACCCCACCATCGCCGTTAACACAGACAAGTTTCCCCCCACCAGTTGCCCCCGTGCTTTTCCACTTGTAATAGTTTTGACAATATTCGTAGGAGGTTGCAAAGTCATTGCCTTTCCTTCAAACAGGATACCTTTGAGATAACCAACAGAAAATTTATTCCAGGTAGATGTACCAGAAGGTCCGTGAAATGTCACCAGACCAGTGCGTGCGTATATTGCCAATAACAGAGCAGTAATATCGCTGTAACCAATGATAATTTTGGGATTTTTCCGAATTAAGTGATAGTCTAATAATGGTAAGATGCGACTGCTACCCCAACCACCTGTAGTTGTCACTAATGCTTTTACCTCATCATCCGCAAACATAGCATTGATATCGGCAGCGCGGTCTATATCTTTACCTGCTAAATATCCATATCGATCGAGAGCGTGGGTGGCAACTTTGACTTTTAATTTTTGTTGCCCTAAAACCAAATTGACGTATTTGAGTTGATGTTTATAAATCATGGTGGCAGGACTAACTACTGCTACAGTGTCGCCAATTTGAAGGCGGGGTGGTTTGAGGATAGGTTGGGGGGATATTGGTGAGGCAACCCGGAGCGATCGCTTATTGATCGCAGCGAGTTGAGTTGTCAATAAACCTAGACCTAGAAATTTTAAAAAGTAACGGCGATCGTTCATAAATATTGCAGCAGGAATAAAAAACATAATTTTCTTGATGATATTTTATAGTAAAAAGGAAAATTCATAGTTTGACAAAGGTATGAGAATTTGAAAATGTCTTAATCAAACCTTCAAATGCTATTTATTAGAGTTGTCGCTAAATAGAGGGAAAAAATCATTCCAACCTAGGCAGAGCAATAATTCCCAGACTTTTTGGCTGAAAATAGCTACAATCCTTACATAACAAAGTTTTTGGGGATTTTTTAAGTGATAAAGCGACAAGTCTATGATATAAATCCATAGCATCATCATAACCCTCACGAATCCATTCTATTTTTTATTACTAAAAACCCTGTTATAGCTCATTTTATCCAGGAATTTTAGTACCTCAGAAAATTACTTTTTTATATTTTCCCTTATGGGTTTAATATCAAATCTGCTTAATTCGGTATAAAAAAAATTTTCATCTTCATCCAAGAGCAAATGTTTCGCGCATTCTCTTCCCTCCTGACTCCTGACTCCTAGATTAACTATCTAATTATACCGATGCTACCGGATTTGATATAATACCCCACTGTCACTCTCGGTGCTAATGGGGTTTATAGGATGAGAATACTCATTAACCACATTCTTGCTCCTACTGACTACTTCTTCAAATTTGAGTATCTTTCTTAACTTAGCAATTATTCAAATTTAATTTAAACTTAAATCTTTATTTACTTTGACTTAACCATCTCCAGGTAAGAACTTATGTAAGAAAGAGTGAAAGCTAACTGCTTTTTCCATAATAAACAACCAATTATTTTTATCTGGAGATAGTTAATCTAGATGGTACAAACTCTCATAGGATTTGCATCTTTACCCGCAGATACGTTTGCTGAAGGACCAGAATCAGGCGCAGATGTAGATGCCACTCGTACTGGGCCTTTTCCTGGTCAACCTGTAGGTGGATGGAGTGGCGTACAATTTGCCGACGCTAATAGCTACTGGTTCATTGTAGATAGTCTTTTTGGTGGCAATTCTGATACTCTAGCTAGAATCTACAAAGTCGATCCCAATTTTGCTGGTATTGAAGGGGGTGACGGTAGTGTTGAGCTAGAAGATTTTATCACCCTTCGCGATCCTAACAATCTAGTACCTTTTGAAATTCTTAACGAAAACGATCCTGAAAGACCTTTAACAGGTACAGACTTTGATACCGAAGCATTAGTTATTGATAGCAACGGTGATTTGTGGGTAGGAGACGAATACGGTCCCTATCTATTGCGCTTCAATAGTAATGGAGTCCTATTGCCACTCCTAATATTCCTCGACTGAATACTCTTAACGGGCAAATTCCTATTGATACTTACACAACTTAACTGGTAAAATTAGACTATAATGCTTGTAAATCAATAATTTTACGTCGAAGCGATCGCTACGGGACTTACACAAAATTTTAGAGCTGCCGAAATCAAGTAAATATTAAGGGGC